>NZ_JBEZWL010000108.1:0-25441 GCF_040648015.1 Streptomyces sp. NPDC029216
ATCGCCGGGAACAGCAGGTCGCCGGACTGCATCATCTCGTACAGACGGTGGACACCCGTGGTGGTCTCCTCCGTCACGCCGCGGATCTCGGAGGCCAGGGCGGCCCAGTCGATGTCCGTCTTCGCCAGCAGGCCCAGGACGATGGCCATTTCCTCGTTCTCGGCGGTGGAGGCGTCCGGGACGGCCCCGGCCTTCTGGTACTCGACGCCCTTGTGCACGAGGAGGGTGGCGTCACCGCCGTCGTCGAGGATCATGTTCGGGCCGGCGTGCCCGGGCCAGGTCAGCGCCTGCTCCGTACACCACCAGTACTCCTCCAGGGTCTCGCCCTTCCAGGCGAAGACCGGGATCCCGGCGGCCGCGATGGCCGCGGCGGCGTGGTCCTGGGTCGAGTAGATGTTGCAGGACACCCAGCGGACGTCGGCGCCGAGCGCCACCAGGGTCTCGATCAGCACGGCGGTCTGCACGGTCATGTGCAGCGAGCCGGTGATGCGGGCACCGGCCAGCGGCTGCGCCTCGGCGTACTCGCGGCGGATCGACATCAGACCCGGCATCTCGTGCTCGGCCAGGGTGATCTCCTTCCGGCCGAAGGCGGCGAGGGAGATGTCGGCGACCTTGTAGTCGGTGAATGCGGCAGACATGCGGTGCGCTCCTTGGAGATGTGCGGGGTCGGGGGTCATCGACGACCGCCCGCGTTGAAGTAGCCGGCCTCGGGGTGGTGGATGACCAGGGCGTCGGTGGACTGCTCGGGGTGGAGCTGGAACTCCTCCGAGAGGTGGACGCCGATCCGTTCGGGCCGGAGCAGTTCGGCGATCTTGGCCCGGTCGGACAGTTCCGGGCAGGCCGGGTAACCGAGGGAGTAACGGCAGCCCTGGTACTCGGTACGGAACATGCCGTCCATGCCCGCCGGGTCGGATCCGGCGATGCCGAGCTCGGCGCGGACACGGGCGTGCCAGTACTCGGCCAGGGCCTCGGCCAGCTGGACGGACAGGCCGTGCAGCTCCAGGTAGTGGCGGTAGGAGTCGGACTCGAACAGCTTGGCCGTGGCCTCACCGATCTTCGAGCCGACGGTCACCACCTGGAAGCCGATGACGTCGGTCTCGCCCGACTCCTCCGGCCGGACGAAGTCCGAGAGGCACAGCCGCCGGCCGCGGCTCTGGCGCGGGAAGGTGAACCGGGTCCGCTCGCCCCCGTCCTCGTCGAGGACGATCAGGTCGTCGCCCTTGGAGACGCAGGGGAAGTAGCCGTAGACCACGGCCGCTTCGAGGAGCCGCTCGGTGTGCATGCGGTCGAGCCAGCCGCGCAGGCGCGGCTTGCCCTCCGTGGCGATCAGGTCCGCGTCCTTGAGGCCCCACTGGCCCTTGAACAGCGCGCCCTCGTCCAGCCAGCCCGCGTACTCCTTGAGCTGGATGCCCTTGACGACACGGGTCCCCCAGAACGGCGGGGTGGGCACCGGGTTGTCGACCGCCACATCGGAACGGCCGGCCTCCTCCGGTTCCCCTACGTCGAGGACGGCGGCGCGCTGGGGTACCCGGCGCTGCTTGAGCGGCGGGAGTTCCGCGCCGGGGACGCCGCGCTTGACGGCGATCAGCGCGTCCATCAGGCGCAGACCCTCGAAGGCGTCCCGCGCGTAACGGACCTCGCCCTCGTAGATCTCGTGGAGGTCCTGCTCGACGTAGGCGCGGGTGAGGGCCGCACCGCCCAGGATCACGGGGAAACGGGCCGCGAGTCCCCGGGTGTTGAGCTCCTCCAGGTTCTCCTTCATGATCACCGTGGACTTCACCAGGAGACCCGACATGCCGATCACATCGGCCTTGTGCTCCTGGGCGGCTTCGAGGATCGCGGAGACCGGCTGCTTGATGCCGATGTTCACGACGTTGTAGCCGTTGTTGGTGAGGATGATGTCGACGAGGTTCTTGCCGATGTCATGGACGTCACCGCGGACCGTGGCCAGCACGATCGTGCCCTTGCCCTCCGCATCCGACTTCTCCATGTGCGGTTCGAGGTAGGCGACCGCGGTCTTCATCACCTCGGCCGACTGGAGCACGAACGGGAGCTGCATCCGACCGGAGCCGAAGAGCTCGCCGACGACCTTCATGCCCTCCAGGAGGGTGTCGTTGACGATGTCGAGGGCCGGGCGGGTCTGGAGGGCCTCGCCGAGATCGGCCTCCAGGCCGTTCTTCTCGCCGTCGATGATCCGCCGCTGGAGGCGCTCGTCCAGCGGCAGGGCGAGCAGCTCCTCCGCCTTGCCGGCCTTCAGCGACTTGGTGTTGACGCCCTCGAAGAGGGCCATCAGCTTCTGCAGCGGGTCGTAGCCCTCCGCCCGGCGGTCGTAGATCAGGTCGAGAGCGGTGTTGACCTGCTCCTCGTCGAACCGGGCGATGGGAAGGATCTTCGAGGCGTGGACGATCGCGGAGTCAAGGCCGGCCTTGACGCACTCGTCCAGGAAGACGGAGTTCAGCAGGATGCGGGCGGCCGGGTTCAGGCCGAAGGAGATGTTCGACAGACCCAGCGTCGTCTGCACCTCCGGGTGGCGGCGCTTGAGCTCGCGGATCGACTCGATCGTCGCGATGCCGTCCTTGCGGGACTCCTCCTGACCCGTGCAGATCGTGAAGGTCAGCGTGTCGATGAGGATGTCCGACTCGCGGATCCCCCAGTTCGACGTCAGGTCCTCGATCAAACGCTCCGCGATCGCGACCTTGTGCTCGACCGTACGGGCCTGGCCCTCCTCGTCGATCGTCAGCGCGATCAGCGCGGCACCGTGCTCCTGCGCCAGACGCGTCACCTTCGCGAAGCGGGACTCCGGGCCGTCGCCGTCCTCGTAGTTGACGGAGTTGATGACCGCGCGGCCGCCCAGCTTCTCCAGGCCGGCCTGGATGACCGGGACCTCGGTCGAGTCCAGGACGATCGGCAGCGTCGAGGCGGTCGCGAACCGGCCCGCGAGCTCCTGCATGTCCGCGACACCGTCACGGCCGACATAGTCCACGCACAGGTCCAGCATGTGCGCGCCCTCGCGGATCTGGTCGCGGGCCATCTCCACGCAGTCGTCCCAGCGGCCCTCCAGCATGGCCTCGCGGAACTTCTTCGACCCGTTCGCGTTCGTCCGCTCACCGATCGCCATGTACGAGGTGTCCTGCCGGAACGGCACCGTCTGGTACAGGGAGGCCGCGCCCGGCTCGGGCTGGGGGGTACGCGGGGCGATCGCCGCCCCGCGCACCCGCTCCACGACCTGGCGCAGGTGCTCGGGCGTGGTGCCGCAGCAGCCGCCGACCAGCGACAGCCCGTACTCCCGCACGAACGTCTCCTGCGCGTCCGCCAGCTCCGCCGCCGACAGGGGGTAGTGCGCCCCCTCCTTCGTCAGCACCGGCAGACCCGCGTTCGGCATGCACGAGAGCGGGATGCGCGCGTTGCGCGCGAGGTAGCGCAGGTGCTCGCTCATCTCCGCCGGACCCGTCGCACAGTTCAGACCGATCATGTCGATGCCCAGCGGCTCCAGAGCCGTCAGCGCCGCACCGATCTCCGAACCCAGCAGCATCGTGCCGGTCGCTTCCACCGTGACCTGCACGATCAGGGGGAGGTCCCCCATCCCGCACCAGTCGAGCGCCCGCCGGGCGCCGATGACGGCGGCCTTGGTCTGGAGGAGGTCCTGGGTGGTCTCGACGAGGAGGGCGTCCGCGCCGCCGCGGATCAGGCCCTCCGCGTTCTCCTGGTAGGCCTCGCGCAGGCGGTCGTAGGCGATGTGCCCGAGGGTGGGGAGCTTGGTGCCGGGGCCCATGGAGCCCAGGACCCAGCGGGGCCGGCCGTCGGCCTCCGTGAAGGCGTCCGCCGCCTCACGGGCGATGCGGGCGCCGGCCTCGGAGAGCTCGAAGATCCGGTCCTCGACCCCGTACTCGGCGAGGGCGGCCAGGTTGGTGCCGAAGGTGTTGGTCTCGACGCAGTCCACGCCCACCGCGAAGTAGGCCTCGTGGACCGAGCGGACGATGTCGGGGCGGGTGGCGTTGAGGATCTCGTTGCAGCCCTCCAGCCCCAGGAAGTCGTCCATGGTGGGGTCGGCGGCCTGGAGCATCGTGCCCATCGCACCGTCCGCGACCACCACCCGGGTCGCGAACTCCTCCCTCAGTGACCGTCTCATGTCATTCCAGTCCCCTCAGGTGTCCGGACAGTTCCGCCTCGCTCCGCGGCCCGTAGGCGGACCGCAGCCGGGCCAGCAGCGTCTCCCGGGTCAGCCGGTACTCCTGGGTCCCGGCATGGTCGAGGACGGTCGCCGCGACCGCGCAGCCCAGCTGGGCCGCGTACTCCTCCGGTACGCCCCACGCCGTTCCGGCGAGGAAGCCGGCCCGGAAGGCGTCGCCGACGCCGGTGGGGTCGACGACGTCCGTGACGGGTACCGCCGGCACGGTCAGCGACTCGCCGCCCGCGGTGCGGATGCGTACGCCGTCCTCGCCGCAGGTGGTGACCCAGGAGCCGACCCGCTGCAGGATCTGCTCCTCGGTGAGCCCGGAGCGTTCGCAGATCAGCGCGGACTCGTACTCGTTGGTGAACAGCCGCCGTGCGCCGTCGAGCAGTTCCAGCACCTCGTCCCGGGTGAGCCGGGCGAGCTGCTGGGAGGGGTCGGAGGCGAAGGGGAGGCCCAGCTCGCGGCAGGCGCGGGTGTGGCGGAGCATGGCCTGCGGGTCGTCCGGGGAGATGAGCACCAGGTCGGGCCGGCCGGCGCGGGCGACGACCTCGCGCAGGTCGATCTCGCGGGCTTCCGCCATCGCACCCGCGTAGAAGGTCGCGATCTGGTTCTGCTCCTGGTCGGTGGTGCAGACGAAGCGGGCCGTGTGGAGGGTGTCGCTGACGCGGACGGAGTCGGTGTCCACTCCGTGGTCCTTGAGCCACACCCGGTACGGCTCGAAGTCCCCGCCCACCGCACCCACCAGCAGGGGGCGCAGTCCCAGTACGCCCAGGCCGAAGGCGACGTTCGCCGCCACGCCGCCCCGTCGCACGTCCAGGTGGTCGGCGAGGAACGACAGGGAGACCCGGTCCAGCCGGTCCGCGAGCAGCTGCTCCGCGAACCGGCCGGGGAAGGTCATCAGGTGATCGGTCGCGATGGAACCCGTGACAGCGATCCGCATGTCAGACTCCGGCGGCCTTGCGCAGGGCGTGCACGCGGTCGGTGCGCTCCCAGGTGAAGTCCGGGAGCTCGCGGCCGAAGTGGCCGTACGCGGCGGTCTGCGCGTAGATCGGGCGCAGCAGGTCCAGGTCGCGGACGATGGCGGCCGGGCGGAGGTCGAAGACGCTGGAGACCGCCTCCTGGATCCGCTCGTCGGGCAGGGTGCCGGTGCCGAAGGTCTCCACGAAGAGGCCGACGGGCTCGGCCTTGCCGATCGCGTACGCGACCTGCACCTCGCAGCGGGCGGCCAGGCCGGCGGCGACGACGTTCTTGGCGACCCAGCGCATCGCGTACGCGGCCGAACGGTCCACCTTCGACGGGTCCTTGCCCGAGAAGGCACCGCCACCGTGGCGGGCCATGCCGCCGTAGGTGTCGATGATGATCTTGCGGCCGGTCAGACCGGCGTCGCCCATCGGGCCGCCGATCTCGAAGCGCCCGGTCGGGTTGACCAGCAGCCGGTAGCCCTCGGTGTCCAGCTTGATGCCGTCCTCGGCGAGCTGCTTGAGGACGTGCTCGACGACGTGGTCCCGGATGTCGGGGGTGAGCAGCGCGTCCAGGTCGATGTCCGCGGCGTGCTGCGTGGACACGACCACGGTGTCGAGGCGGACGGCCTTGTCGCCGTCGTACTCGATGGTGACCTGGGTCTTGCCGTCGGGGCGCAGGTACGGGACCGTGCCCTCCTTGCGGACCTGGGTCAGGCGCCGCGAGAGGCGGTGCGCGATGTGGATCGGCAGCGGCATCAGCTCGGGGGTCTCGTCGCAGGCGTAGCCGAACATCAGGCCCTGGTCGCCGGCGCCCTGCTTGTCGAGCTCGTCCTCCTCGCCCTCGACCCGGGACTCGTACGCGGTGTCCACGCCCTGGGCGATGTCCGGGGACTGGGCGCCGATGGACACCGACACGCCGCAGGAGGCGCCGTCGAAGCCCTTCTTCGAGGAGTCGTAGCCGATGTCGAGGATGGCTCCCCGGACGAGCTCGGCGATCGGCGCGTACGCGGTGGTCGTGACCTCGCCGGCGATGTGGACCTGGCCGGTGGTGAGGAGGGTCTCGACGGCGACGCGGCTGGCCGGGTCCTCGCGCAGCAGGGCGTCGAGGATGGTGTCGCTGATCCGGTCGGCGATCTTGTCGGGGTGGCCCTCGGTGACCGACTCGGAGGTGAAGAGGCGCTTGCTCATGCCTTCACCTCGGCGGGGAAGAAGTGCGTGGCGATGGCGTCGAGGGTGCGGATCTCGTCGACCTCCAGGGTCTCCATCTGGATCGCACGGCCGCTGTGCTGTTCGAGCACGAAGACGAACTCGACGAAGGACAGGGAGTCGATCATCCGGGTCTCGATGAGGTCGAGGTCGGAGGGGATGTCGTCCAGTTCCTCGTGGCGGGCGAGGAGCCAGTTCTTGATGAGCTGCAGGCCTTCGGACATGGGGTTTCTCCTTGAAGTGCTGTGTTCCGGTGAGGTGGTGGGCGCGGACCCGGCCGGGTCCGGGAGCGGTGCGGGGGGTCCCGGCGGGGCGGGCTCCAGGAGCGGGGCGGCGACCGCCACCGCGTAGTCCACGTCGTGGCTGATGGACACCGTCATGCCGGTGATGCCGGAGCCCGCGGCCAGGTCGGCGGCCGCCCCGCGGAGTTCCACGAGGGGCCAGCCGCCCTCGGAGCGCCGCACGACGATGTCCCGCCAGGGCATGACCGTGGCCCCGACGCGGAGGGTCTTGAAGGCCGCCTCCTTGGCCGCGATCCGCCCGCACAGGCTCAGTACGTCGAGCCGGGCGGAGGTGTGGCAGTCGGCGAGTTCGCCGGGGGTGAGCATGCGCTGGAAGAAGTCCTCGCCGTATACGGCGAGCAGCCGGCGGACACGGTCGACGGACACGATGTCCATGCCGAGGTTCGCCCAGCCCGGGCCGCCCGCCGGCGGGGCGACGGGAAGGGTCGGCACGTCAGATCGCCGGACCCGCCGCGTTCGCGCTCAGCACGGCGGCGGTCGCCGCGCTCCAGCTGCCGTGGCGGCGGGTGAGCGCGGACAGCCAGCGCTCCAGGCCGAAGGCCACGCAGCTGGTGAAGGCCGGGCCCGCGCCGGAGGCGAGGGGGATCTCGCAGCGGTCGCCGAAGAAGTTGCGGTGGGTGTTGACCGAGGCGATCGCGAGGTCCTCGTAGAGGAACTCGTGCTTGACCGGGGTCAGCCGCTGGAGCACCGCCTTGGAGCTGCCCTTGTCGAAGAAGGGGTCGCAGGCGGCCTCCTTGGACAGCGGCAGGTCCAGGGCCTCGGCGAAGGCGTGGATGCGCCGGGTGAAGCGGGCCAGGTGCGCCTCGGCGTGCTCCCGGGTGCCGATGGCGACGATCTCCCGCATGCGGAAGCCGAGCTGGCGGCGCAGGCCCTCGTAGTGCTGTTCCTTGCGGAAGCACCAGCCGACCACGGTGACGAGCTCGTCGTCGGCGGCCGGGCGGCCCTGGTGGTCGATGTAGACGGCGTAACAGGACGCGGAGGGCAGGCCGAGGGCGGCCGGCTCCAGCGCGTCGCAGGGGAAGCAGCCGGTGTCGGTGGAGAACTCGCTGGTCTCCCGGACGTCCAGGTTCAGCGGGGCGGCGACGACGGCCTGGTGGGGGAAGTTGTCGTAGTAGTCGAGCCGGGCCAGGTCGGCGGCCGGCAGCAGCGGGGGCATGGTCATCGAACGGGCCCCCGCGTGCACCCCCCAGCTTTCGAAGGTGTCGTCGAGGAGCCGCAGCAGCGCGGTGCCCTCGGGGCCCAGCGACGGCAGGCCCTGGATGTCTGGGGTGGTGGTCTTGACGGTCGTGACGCTCATGGGGGTGTCACCCTCTCGGACGGCGGTGGGCCCTCTCAGACGACGGGCAGGACGTCGTCCGTGAAGATCCCGGTCTTCAGGAAGAAGCCGAGCGGCTTGCGGATGGCCTTGCGCTCGTGGGGGCGTCGCCGCTCGTCGGCGACGAGCGCGTTGCGCAGGCCGATCGGGTCGGCGATGCCGGCGTCCCGGTACACGTGGGGGTTGTAGAGGGAGTTGATGCTGTAGACCACGTAGCGCTTGAGGTAGGCCTCGACCTCGGCGACGCGGGCGGCGGGGACGGCCTCCTTCATACGGGTGAAGAGGAGGGAGACCAGCTCGCGGCCGAAGGCGATGTGGCGGGACTCGTCCTGGTGGTGGATGCGGTTGACCTCGCGGATGGTGTGGCACAGCGACTCGTCGCGCGCCATCCGCGTGTTGTAGTGGTCGACCAGCTCCTCGAAGAACAGGATCCGGGAGAAGACCAGGAAGTTCTCGACCTCCGGCTCCCATGCGGAGTCGGCGCGCAGGGCGGTGGAGCCGTAGATCTTGTCGCCGTAGCGGCGGCAGAACTCGGCGAAGAACCACATGTGCTCGTTCTCCTCACCGATGAAGTGGTGGAAGAAGTCCGAGGGCACCTCGAAGCCGGGCATGTGGATGCGGCCGACGACCTCGATGAGCAGCTCGCGGATGCCGTGCACGTTGAGGCTGTAGAAGTTGATGCTCTCCCACTTCGAGAGGCGCTGGAGGGTCTCCTCGCCGAGCTCGTCGTAGAAGGGGGTCCCGTAGACGGTGAGCAGCTCGGGGGTCATCCACATGCGGCCCTCGTCGAGCTTCTCGGGCCAGTCGAACTGCTGGTACGGGTTGTAGTACTCCTCGATGGAGCGGGAACTCAGGCGCTCCAGGACTTCCAGGAACCGGTCGTTGACCGGCAGGGGGGCGCTGACGCCCATGGTGACTCCTCGGGGTGGTGGTGACGGCGGGGCGGGCGGGCCCCGAGGCCGGTGGGCCGGGCGCTACGGGCGGACTTCGTAGACGGCGTTGACCGGCGTCTCGGTCGCGCGGCGCCAGCGGGTGAAGCCGGCCTCTTCGGCGATGGCGCGGAAGGCCTTCTCACCGGAGTGGTTGCCGAGCGCGTGGGGGCCGCGCTGGGCGACGGCCACGGGCAGGCACATGACGGCGGAGAGCGCCATGAACATGCGGGCGGGCGGCGTCTGGGTGTCGATGTCGTCGGGCGACACGTTGGACTCGACGAGCATCCAGGTGCCGTCGGCGTCCAGGGACTTGTGCACGTGCTGGGCGGCGGAGACCGGGTCGCCCATGTCGTGCAGGGCGTTGAAGAAGGTGACCAGGTCGTAGCCGGTGCCGGGGTAGTCGTCGGCGGAGGCGACGTCGAAGACGACGCGGTCGGAGAGGCCGGCCTCCTCGGCGAGCTGGCGGGCGATCGAGATGGCCTCTTCGGAGTAGTCGAAGCCGTGGACGGTCGCCTGCGGGAAGGCCTTCGCGATGAGCAGGGTGGTGTGGCCGACGCCGCAGCCGACGTCGGCGACGGTGCCGCCGGCGGCCAGCTTGTCGGTGACGCCGGTCAGGGCGGGCAGCCAGTCGGGGACGAGGCGGTGCTCGTAGGTGGGCTGGAAGAAGCTGCCCATGCCGGTGTCGAGGGCCGGGTCGTGCTCGGCCCAGCCGACGCCGTCGCCGGTGCGGTAGGCGTCGACGAGCAGGTCCTCGGTGCCGTAGAGGGCCTTGAGGGCGGTGAAGAACCCGGCGGCGAAGGTGATGGCGTTCGGGTCGGCCAGCACCGGGACGTGGTCGGCGGGCAGGGTGTAGGTGCCGGCGCTCGGCTGGCGTTCGACGTAGCCGGCGCTGAGCTGGGCGTGCAGCCACTCCTCGGCGTAGCGGGCGTTGATCCCGGTGCGCTCCGCGAGGGCGGCCGGGGTCAGCGGGCCGGCCTCGGCGAGGGCGCGGTAGAGGCCGAGCCGTTCGCCGAGGGCGACGGTCAGGCCGCGTACGGCGGCGCCGGCGTCGCCGATGACGCGCTGGTGGAAGTCGTGGGTGGCGCTCATGCCGCTCTCACCTCGGTGGTCGGGAGGTCGCAGGTGAACAGGAAGGACCGCGGGACGCGCGGGACGCTGCGCGCGGGGACGGGGTAGGGCCAGCGGCCGAAGTCGGCGCCGTCCTCGCCGGGCTGGCGGACCTCGCGGACGTCCCAGCCGCATTCGGCGAGGAGCTCCTCGGGGGTCTCGGTCCCGAACAGCCACGGGTTGCCGTCCTCTTCCAGGGACTTCAGGAAGGGGCGGGAGAGCGGGTTCTCCAGCGCGGACTTGCTGATGACGTCGCCGAGGAGGACCGATCCGGGCGCGGAGTGGCCGGCCAGGGTGGAGATCAGGTTGCGGACGGCGTGCTCGGGGAGGAAGAAGAGGAGGCCCTCGACGACCCACAGCACGGGCTCGTCGGAGCGCCAGCCGGCCTCCTTGAGGGAGCCGGTCCAGTCCTGGGTGAGGTCGACGGGGACGGCGACGCGGTCGCGTCCGGCCGGCCGCGGTTCGCCGGCCAGCATCTCGGCCTTGGCCTCCAGGAGGGCGGGGCGGTCGAGTTCGTAGACGGTGACGCCGTCGGGCCAGGGCAGCCGGTAGAAGCGGGTGTCCATGCCGGCGGCGAGGAACACGACCTGGCGGATGCCGTGCTCCTGGACGGTCCGGACGATCTGCCGGTCCAGGTAGGTGGTGCGGATCGCGAGGAACGGCACGGTGCCGGCTCCGGCGTAGCGCTCCAGGAGTTCGAAGCCGATGGTGTCGGCGACGGTGCGCGCGTACGGATCGGCGAACAGCCGGTCCTCGCGGTCGGTTTCCAGGGCCCGCGCTGCGGCGGTCCACTGGGCGGTGCGGGATACGGCCTCCACGGGAGGACTCCCTTCACTTCGGCGGACGGGGATGGGGCGGGCGCGGGACGGGGCCCGCCTAGGCCAGGGAGCTCACGCGGACGACCGGGTCCTCGGCGGCACAGGGGTGCGGCGGCGCGCACTCGGCGGGCCGGCGCTGGAAGATGCTGTGCAGGATCATGCTGAACACCACGTTGCCCTCGGCGTCGGACAGCGTGCACTTGGGCTGGACGACACCGGTGGTCGGGTTGAACGGCGAAGGGCGCGAGCCGAGGATCTCGACGCGCGCCGTGAGCACGTCGCCGGGACGGACGGGCCGCAGGTAGCGGATCTCGTCGACGCCCGGCGAGCCGGTACAGGCGCTGTAGGCGAGCAGTCCGTCGACGTACCGGCGCATGAACATCGAGGCGCTGTGCCAGCCGCTGGCGATGAGGCCGCCGAACGGGCTCTGCGCGGCCCGCTCCGGGTCGGTGTGGAAGGGCTGCGGGTCGAAGCGCCTGCCGAACTCCAGCACCTCCTCCGTCGTGACGGTGATGGTCCCCAGCTCGTGGACGTCGCCGGTCCGGAAGTCCTCGAAATAGCGCATCACGCGCCCCCCTTGACGTAGAGGAGTGTTTCTCTGGCGTGAACCAATCTACGAATCAGACGCTTGTTTTGTCAACCCAAAAGAATACCGCAACGCCTGTTCAACGTCCTGCCAGAGGTCCTCCGGGGCCTCGATGCCCACCGACATCCGCACCAGGCCCGGCCCGATCCCGGCGCGCGCCAACGCCCCCTCGTCCAGCTCCCGGTGGGAGGTACTGGCGGGGTGGGTGACCAGCGTCTCCACCCCGCCCAGCGACAGCGCGAGCCGCGCCAGCCGCACCCCCTCGACGAAGGCGCGGCCCGCCTCCCGGCCGCCGTGCAGCTCGAAGGAGAGCAGCCCGCCGCCGCCGGAGAGCACCTTGCGGGCGAGGGCGTACGAGGGGTGCGTTCCCAGCCACGGCCAGTGGACGGCCGCCACGGCGGGGTGGCCGGCCAGCCGCTCCGCGAGCAGCCCGGCGTTGGCGCAGTGCTCGCGCATCCGCAGCGGCAGCGTGGCGATCCCGCGCAGGGTCAGCCAGACCGCGAACGGGTCGGCGCTGGCACCGAGTTCGACCGTCCGCGGCCAGACCTCCCGGCGCAGGGCGTCGTCCGCGAAGACGGCCGCGCCGCCCAGGACGTCGGAGTGGCCCGCGAGGTACTTGGTGGTCGAGTGGAGCACGATGTCGGCCCCGTGCTCGATGGGCCGGCACAGGACGGGCGAGGCCAGGGAGTTGTCCACGGCGCTGCGCACACCCAGGCGCCGGGCCGCCGCCAGCAGGCCGGGCAGGTCGGGGACCTGGCCGGTCGGGTTGGCGATGGTCTCCAGCACCAGCAGCCGGGTGCGCGGGCCGGCGAGCGCCTCGAACTCCGCCACGTCGTCCCCGCCGATGTAGGAGACCTCGACCCCGTAGCGTTCCGCCAGGTCGCTCAGGGCCGCGTACGTCCCCCCGTACAGGCAGCGCTGCGCGATGACCTGGTCGCCGGGGCGCAGCAGGGCGAGCAGGACCCCGCTGATGGCGCCCATCCCGGAGGCGAAGGCGATGGCCGAGGCGCCGCCTTCGAGTCCGGCGAGGGTGCGTTCCAGGGCACGCACGGTGGGGTTGCCGCGGCGGGTGTAGACGTAGTCCCCGTCGGGCCCGGCCATGGCCCGCGCCAGGTCGTCGGCGGAGTCGAAGGCGAAGGCGGAGGACTGGACGAGCGGCACGGACAGCGGCCGGCTGGCGGGGACTTCGAGCTCGTGGGCCACGTGCACCGCCCGGGTGCGGATGTCCTTCATCGGGGGCTCTCCTTGCGGTCGGGTACGGAAAAGGGGCCGCCCGACGTCCGGGGAGGACGTCGGGCGACCCCTGGGTGAGTGCGGGCGTCCCCGTACGTCAGACCCCTGCCGTCTGGCTGCGCGACGCCGGGGCGTCGGCGGCCGGGGCGGCAGCGGCGGCGGCCACGGCCTTGTCGCTCTTCATGGCGAGGAGCGTGATCAGCGCGCCGGCGGCCGCGATGACGGCGGCGGCGATGAACGCGGCGCTGAAGCCGTCGGTGAGGGCGGGCAGGTTGCCCAGTTCACCGGCGCCCTGGGTGGTGGCGAGGGCGGTCAGCGCGGCCAGGCCGAGGGCCGAGCCCACGTTGTAGGTGGTGTTGACGATGCCGGAGGCCAGGCCGGCCTGCTCCTGCGGGGCGCCGGACATCGAGGCGATCATCGCCGGGATGTAGGCGAGCGCCATGCCGAGCGCGGCGACGAGCGAGGCGGGCAGGACGTCGACCAGGAAGGTGCCGGTCGGCTCGACGGCGGAGAGCCAGAGCAGGCCGAGGGCGAGGGCCAGCAGGCCGCCGACGATCAGCGGCTTCGCACCGAAGCGGCCCATGAGGCGGGCGGTGATCGCCGTCATGAAGATCATCAGCAGGATGGTCATCGGGAGCAGGGCCGCGCCGGAGGCGAAGGCGCCGTAGCCGAGCACCTGCTGGAGGTACAGGTTGAGGAAGTACCACATCGGGATCCAGGCGGCGCCCAGCAGGGTCATGGCGAGGTTGCCCGAGCCCAGGCGCGGGATCCGCCACACGCTGAGCGGCATGAGCGGCTCGCGGATGGTCTTCTGGATCACGAAGAAGAGGATGAGGAGGACGGCCGCACCGACCAGCTCCAGCACGGTCGCGGTGGCGCCCCAGCCGACCTCGGGGGCCCGGACGACGGCGAAGACGGCGAGCGCGAGCCCGGCGGTGACGGCGATGGCGCCGAGGACGTCCACGGAGCCGCGGCGGGACTGGACGGCGGGCAGCAGCTTCGTCAGGGCGAGGGTGGCCACGCCGATCGGGACGTAGATGATGAAGCACCAGGGCCAGCTCACCCACTCGGTGAACACGCCGCCGAGGAACACGCCGGCGGTGCCGCCGGCGGGCGCGGCGGCGCCGTAGAGCGCCATCGCCTTGCCGAGCTCCTTCGGGTTGTGCCCGAAGAGCATCATCAGGAGGGTCATGGCGGAGGGCGCGATCAGCGCGCCGCCGACACCCTGGACGGCCCGGCCGGCGATCTCCACGGAGGCGCTCTGCGCGGCGGCGGCGAGCACCGAGCCGACGATCATGACGACCCAGCCGGTGGCGAAGATCTTGCGCGCCCCGAACAGGTCGGAGAGCCGTCCGCCGAGCAGCAGCAACCCGCCGAAGACGATGACGTAGGCGTTGAAGACCCACTGGAGCTCGCCCTGGGAGAAGCCCAGGTCCTTCTGCATCTCGGGGAGCGCCACCCCGATGATCGAGGTGTCCATGATCACCATGAACTGAGCGGCGGCAAGCACGCCAAGTGCCCACCAGCGCCGGGGATTGACGGTTGACATTGCCCTGGCCCTTCCTCTGTCGTATACCCCCAGGGGGTACCTTCGCGATGCAAAGTAGCATACCCATGGGGGGTATGTAACGGCCCGTGTGAGCGTGGAGTGAGGCGCTCAAGCGGGACTCGATGCGCGGACGGGCACCCCGTCACCCGCACGGCCCTGCCCCGGGCGCGGGTGCGCTGCGGCGGCCCCGGCGGGGGGATATCAAGGACCGTGAAGGTGAGCGCGCGGACCCCGGCGGTCGCCACCCCGGCCCTCAAGGAGTGCGTCCCGTGGAGTTCGAGGTCAATGGCGTCCCGCGCACGGCGGACGTGGACGAGGACCCGGTGGCCGTGGACGTGCTCCGCGACCGGCTCGACCTGACCGGCACCAAACTGGTCTGCGCGGGCGGGGTGTGCGGTGCCTGCACCGTCCAGGTCGACGGCGAGCCCCGGGTCTCCTGCCTGACCCCCGCCGCCCTGCTCGCCGGGCGGCGGGTGACCACCGCGGAGGGCCTGGCCGGCCACCCCGTGGCCCGCGCCTTCGCCGGTCAGGACGCCCTCCAGTGCGGCTACTGCACCCCGGGCTTCGTCGTCGAGGCGGCCGCGTTCCACGACCGTTGGCGGGCCGAACACGGCCGCACCGCGCCCGGGCGCGAGCGGATCGCGGACGCCCTGGCGGGCCACCTGTGCCGCTGCGGCGCCTACGAGCGGATCTTCGCCGCGGTGACCGCCGCCTGCACCGGCCAGTACGACGAGGAGGCGGACCGCGACGCCGCCGCACCCCCGCGCGCCGAGGCCTTCGAGAAGGCCGGCGGCACGGCCCGCTACACCACCGACCTGCACCCCGAGGGGCTGCTGGAGGGGGTGGTCATCCGCTCCCCGCACGCGCACGCCCTCGTACGCTCCCTGGACGCCGGGGGCCTCCCGCTGGTGCGGCTGCTCCCGCCCGACGGGGTGGTCCGCTACGTCGGACAGCCCGTGGCCGCCGTCGCGGCGGCGGACCGGGAGGCGGCGCGGGCGGCCGCCGAACGGGTCGCCGTGGACTACGAGGTACGGCCGGCGGCGCTCGACGTACGCCGGGCCCGGGCCGGCGAGGGCCCGCTGGTCTACGAGGACAAGGCCGCCCGCAAGCAGGCGCCCAGCTCAGGCGAGGGCGGCCTCGGCCTGCCCGCGAAATGGGAGGGCAACCGGCGGGGCCCGGTCAGCATGAGCAAGCGCGGCGGCGAGGCCGTGCGCCGCATCCTCAAGGCCCGCGACAAGGCCCCCGGCCGGGTGGTCGAAGGGCTGTACACCACCGCCGCCCAGAGCCACACCCCGCTCGAACCGCACGCCGCCCTCGCCCACTGGACCGAGGACACCCTCCACCTGGAAGTGTCCACCCAGGCGGTGCAGCGCGTGGCGCAGCTCGCCGCGGAGCGCTGGGACCTGCGCCCCGGACAGGTCCTCGCCCGTGCCACCCACGTGGGCGGCGGCTTCGGCTCCAAGATGGGGCTGACCACCGACGTCGTCGCCGCCGTGGAGCTCTCCCGGCTGTACGGCGCCCCCGTCCGGGTGGCGCTCGACCGCGACGAGGAGCTCACCGACGGCGGCTACCGGCCGGCCACCCGGATCCGGCTGGCCATGGCCGCCGACGCCGCCGGGGACCTCTCGGCGCTGGCCGTCGACGCCGACAGCGACGGCGGGATCTCCGTCGGCGGCTCCGTGGCCGCCCTCGCCCGGTTCATGTACGGCCGCGCCCCGCGCCGGCTGCGCGACTTCGACACCGTCACCAACCGTCCCCCGGGCGCCCCCTTCCGCGGCCCCGGCGGCCCCCCGCTGTGCTGGGCGCTCGAACAGGCCGTCGACGAGATGGCCCACCGGCTCGGCGAGGACCCGATCGACCTGCGCCGCCGCTGGGACGGCAACTCCAAACGGCGGGCCCTGTACGATTGGGCGGCCGCGCTGCCCGTCTGGACGCAGAACCGGCGCGGCGGCAGCGGCCGCTACCGTCGCGGTGTCGGCGTCGCGGCGGCCAACTGGCTCTACTTCGTCGACCCCGCCACCGAGGTCGAACTCACCGTCGAGGACGGGACGGTCGTCGCCCGCTGTGCCGTCCAGGACATGGGCACCGGCGCGCGCAGCGTCCTGCGGCGGGCCGTCGCCGAGGGACTCGGCATCGGGGAAGGGCGGGTACGCGTCGAGATCGGCCTGAGCGGATCCGTGCACGGCCCGATCTCCGGCGGAAGCCGCACCACCCCCTCCCTCGCCCCCGCCGCCCGGGACGCCGCCGAGAAGCTGCGCGCCGCGCTCGGCGGCGGCGACGTCGCCTCCCGGCTGGACTCCGCGCACGGCACCCGGGTGACCGGCAAACGCCCCCGCGACCGCCGCGGCTTCGCCCTCCCCTTCACCCTGGGCGGTGTGGCGGTCGGCCGCGGCTTCACCGGATCGGTGCAGGTCGCCGAGGTCGAGGTGGACACCCGGCTGGGCCGGACCCGGGCGCTGCGCGTGTGGAACGGCATCTCCGCCGGGCGGATCCACGAGGACCGCCTCGCCCGCAACCAGTGCGAGGGCGCCGTCGTCCAGGGCGTCGGCTACGCGCTGTACGAGGAGCGGCGCACCGATCCCCTCACCGGCCGGGTGCTCACCGAGAACCTGGAGGACTACCGCATCCCCGGCATCGGTGACACCCCCGAGATCACCGTCCACTTCCACCAGGAGGGCTTCGAGCACGTCCCCGGCGGCGGCGTCGGCCTCGGCGAGGTCGCGACCCTGCCGACCGCGGCGGCCCTGGCCAACGCCGTGTACGACGCCACCGGCTGGCGCCCGTACGACCTGCCCATCCGCCCCGACCGGCTCCTGGAAGGACTGCGCACGTGAGCACCGAGCCCGCCCTCACCGACCTGTCGGCCGCCGTCCTGGCGCGCGGAGGGGAGCTGCGCGCCGGCGGCACCGACACCACCGCGCGCCGGCGCACCGGCATTTCGCCGGGCCCCTTCACCGACCTGTCCGGGGTCTCCCACCTGCGGGGCTGCACCGCCCTGCCCGGCGGCGGGCTGCGCATCGGCGCCCTGACCACCCTCGCCGAACTGGCCTCCGACCCGCGGATCGGGGAGGGCTGGCCGGCCCTGGCGCTCGCGGCGGGCACCACGGCCACCCCGCAGGTCCGGGCCGCCGGGACCCTGGGCGGCAACCTGCTGCAGCGCAACCGCTGCTGGTACTACCGCAACCCGCACATCGGCTGCCTGCAGAAGGGCGGCACCGACTGCCCCGCCCGCGACGGCGACCACCACTACGGGGTGGTCGCCGGGCAGGGGCCGTGCGTGGCCCCGCACCCCTCCACCCTCGCCGTGGCCCTGCTCACCTATGACGCGGAGGCCGAGGTGCACGGCGAATCCCCGCGCCCCGTCGCCGCGTTGTACGGGGACGGCGGCGGGCTGCACGCGGCCGACCACCTGCTCCCGCCCGGCCGCGTCCTCACCTCGGTCCGGCTGCCCGCGCCGCTGCCCGGCGAACGCGCCGCCCACCACCGGGCCATCAGCCGGGCCGGCGCCGAATGGCCGCTGGTCGAGGCCACCGTCCGGCTCGTGTTCGCCGGGCCCGTCATCACCCGGGCGGCCGTCGCGGCCGGCGGGGTGGCGCGCGTCCCGCTGCGGCTGCCGGAGGTGGAGACGGTCCTGACCGGCCGGGAGGCCACTCCCGAGGTCCTCGCGGAGGCGGCGTCCACGGTCCTCGGCCGCTGCCGGCCGCTGCCCGGGACCGGCTACAAGACCACCCTGTTCCGCGACACCGTCCTCGAAGCCCTCGAACGGGCCGCCGCCCGGGGCCCGCGCCCCGGGGCGGCCGTCACCGGGCCTCCCCCTCCGGGGCCGTGACCCGTTCCAGATCGGTCATGAGGGAGTCCAGCCAGGAGACCGCCGCGTAGTAGCGGCGCGGCGCACCGGGCGGCTCCGCCGTGAAACCCCGGTACGCCGGGTCCCGCAGCGGCGCCGGCACCGGCGGGGTGTCCCCGCCCGGGTCCAGGTGCGCCGACACCAGCAGCATCCGCCCGGCCACCCGGTCCCCGAGCCCGGTCAGCGCCCCGGCCGGCTCCGGGCCCAGGGCGGGGACGGGGGCCGGCGGGGGCGGGTCCGGGCCCGCCGTGAGACGGTCCGCGCCCCACAGGGCGTGGTGCCCGGCCATCAGGGCCGCCTGCCAGTCGGGCCCGGGAGGGCGCGGGGCGGCGGCCCCGAAGTGCGCCGGCTCGCTCTGGAACTGCGCGTACGCCGACTCCGCCATGATCAACGCGTGCCGCAGCGACCGGTACCCCCGTCCGGCCGCAGCGCCCTCCCCGGCGCCGCCCGCCGCGACCGAGGCTCCGGTCGCGACCACGACCTCCGCCGCCCGGCGCAGCAGGCCCGCCACGGCCCGTCCCAGCTCGTCGTGCGCGCCCCGGGGCCAGGCCAGCAGCCCGAACACGCCGCCGATCAGGCTCCCGATCAGCACGTCCAGCAGCCGGACCTCGGCCAGCCGCCAGGTCGCCGAGGCCAGCTGTGCGAACACCATCGCCACCAGCACCGTGAACAGGCCCTGCGCCCAGCCCACCCCCCGCACCGGTCCCACCGTGAACGCGAAGAGCATCCACAGCGGCAGCAGCGCGGCGTACACCGCGGTGTGCGGGCCGGCCAGGGCGAGCAGCCCGGCGGTGACCAGCGCGCCGGCGAGGGTGCCGGCCAGTGCCACCCGGATGGTGCTCCAGGTCTCGCCGACGGTGGTCCGGGTCAGGGAGAGGGTGGCCAGCATCGCCCAGAACCCGTGCGGCAGGGTGTCCACTCCGGCGACCAGCCGGGCCGCCGCCAGCGCGAGGCCGATCCGTGCCGCGTTCTGGAAGAACACCGACCGGCGCCCGGCGTGCCCCCGGATCCGGTGCCACCACAGCAGGGGCGCCGGTGTCCGCGCGTACCAGAACCGGCCGGGCGCCACGCGGTCCGCCGCCGCGCGGCCCCGTACGGCGAGGGCGGCGGCCGTGGCCATCGTCAGCGCGGCGTCCGCCACCTCCAGCGCCGCCGCGTCCCGGCGCAGGGCGGTGGGGTCGGCGGGCCCGGCGGGTGCCGCGGCCAGCCGGGCGCGGGCCGCGGCGAGGTCCTCGTACGCCTCCCCGGAGGCGGTGGATCCGTCCGACCGCAGCCGCAGTTCCCCGGCGGTGCGCTCGGCGAGCCGTCCCACCCCGCGCAGCAGCTCCCCGGTGCCGTCCGGCGGGCCGGGGAGCGCCGCGAGCCGGCTGAGCAGGGTCCGTGCGGCCAGGCCGGTGTGGGTCAGCGCCCGGTCCCGTACGCCCGGCCCGGCCGGACGGTCGGCCTCGGGCACCTTCAGCGACCGCAGGCCCGTCGCCGCCCCGCGCGCCCGCCCGGCCGAGGCGGGGGTGAGCGCGTACGGGGGCCCGGCCAGCTCCCGCGCGCAGTGCGCGGCGGTGTCGGCGGCGCGGGCCGCCAGCTCCCGGTAGGGGGGTGCGGCGGGTTCGGGGAAGAGGTACCGCTCGGCGAGGACCAGCAGCGTGAGACCCACGGTCGTGCCGATCAGCCGTTCGCCGAGCGAGCCCGGATCGTACGGCGGGAAGGACGGCAGGATGTACAGCAGCTGAAGCCCCGGCCCGGCCCCGGCGAGCCGCGGCCCGCCGACGGCGGCGAAGGCCAGCGCGAAGCCGATCAGGAGCATCCCGGCGACCGCGCTCCAGGTGCGCACCGACAGGAAGGTGCCCACGACGACCAGCAGCCAGCACGCAGGCACCAGCCGCAGCACCGTGGCGGCCCGCTGCGGTCCCGTGCCCGGGATCCGCGACAGCCCGGCCAGGGCCACCCCGGAGAACAGCGCGTACGCGGCGGCGGTGGTCGCGCCGAAGCCGTACAGGAACAGGTAGAACCCGGCGGCGGCGACCAGCGTCACCCGCACCGCCCGGACCCCCGAGGCCGCGTAGCCCGCCGGCAGCCAACGCCCGGGCACACCACCCATCCCACCAGCATCACCCCCCTCCCCCGTGTCGGCACGACGGCCCGGTCAGCCCCCGGCCCGCCGCCGCGGGGGGCCAGGCGGAGGGGGGACCCGACCCGTCAGCCCGCCGGGCGGCGTCCCAGCGGCAGCAGGTACTGCAGGGGCTGCTCCAGGTCGTCCAGGCCGAGGAGCTCATGGGCCAGGTCGTCGTGGAAGCCGCCGAGCGGGGTGCCGGCCAGGCCGAGGGCCGTGGCGGCGAGCAGCAGGTTCTGCGCCAGGTGGCCCGTCTCCAGCAGGGCCAGGCGCAGGGCGCGCAGGCCGTAGCGGCGGCGCAGCAGGCCGAGGTCCGCGTAGAGGGCGAGGACCACCGGCGCGCCGTCGATGCCAATCCAGTGCGGGTCGCTCGCCGGCCGGGACAGGTACGTGGACAGCGCCGCGATCTCCGCCGTGGCCGGGGCCGGGCCGACGGGCCGCAGCGTCCGCCGCTCGGGCACGCAGTCGTACGTGCCCGCCGGGACGCCCTCGACGTCGAGCACCAGCAGCCGCACCCGGGCCGTGTACAGGGCGCCCGCGCTCGGATAGGGCCGGTGGGCCGGGATGCCGGCCGAGCCCTCGGGCAGCGGGTGTCCGGAGCGGGGCCGGTCGGCCAGCGAGTGCCACAGGAGCGCGCCCAGGCCGGCGGCGTCCAGCGGCCCGGAGAGCGCGCCGCGCACCGAGGCCCGGCCCGCGAGGGCGGCGCCGAGCGAGACCTCCGGCAGCGGGCCGGCGGGCAGGGGGACCTCCGGCGCGGCCGTCGCCCAGCGGGGCGGCCCTTCGGGCAGGTCGCGCAGGGCCGTGTCCTCGTTGCGGCCGATCTGGAACTTGCTGCGCTCCAGGTACCGGAAGTCGGGGGCGGTGTGCCCCTGCGGGAAGTAGTCCGCCGGCTCGCCGTCCTCCAGGAGGGTGCGTGCGGCCAGCCGGCACACCGCGCGCTCCTCGTCGGGGGTCACTCCGAGCCGGTTGAACAGCATGTGGAGCTGTGAGCTCCAGATCCACGCCGTCGCGTCCGGCGCCGCGTCCGGGCCCTCCCCGGCGCGGAGCAGGCCGTCGGCCTCTTGGACCCGCTGCGCCCACCGGCCGAGCCAGGGCGCCGCGGTGCCCTCCGCGAGCCGCCGGTACAGGTCCTCCGCCCGCCGCTCCAGGCCCGGACGCTGGTCCGCGTACACCGAGTTGACCCGGGTGTGCACGGAGGCACCGGGCAGCAGCGGCACCTCGGTGACCCACCGCCAGCCCGCCGCGTGCCGGCGCAGCCAGCGGGCCGCGGTGAGCCGGTCCAGGCCGAGGGCGTACACCGTGGCGTGGGCCAGGTCCGCCGCGTACGTCAGGCGGGCCGACGCCCCGCCCCCGCCGGCGAGCTCCCGCAGCACCTGGAGCACCACCTGCGAGGACTCCGCGAAGACCTCCTCGGCGACGGGCAGCGCGCGCGGGCCGCCGTACCGGTCGGTCTCGGGTGCGTACGGCACCGCGCGGACCTCGCCGGGCCGGGAGGGCCAGGGGCCCGGCACCGGGGGCACCTCCCCGGCCGCCCGGCCCAGTTCCCCGGGCAGCCGCGCGGCGGCGGCCGCGCCGAGGCCGCGCACCCGGATGCGGACGTGGGGGCCGTCCTCCCCGTACCGGATGAAGAACCACCGGTCGGCCTCCCCGGCCGCCACCAGCCCGTCGAGCAGCGGGGCCGCGTGACGGACCAGGAACGCGTCGGTGTCCTCGGCTCCGGCGTGCAGGAAGACGTGGTGGCTGTGCCAGGGGTCGGTCGTGGTCATCTGTGGTCCTTCTGCGGTCCGGGGAGGGAGGGGGCAGATCAGGGGAAGGGGTGCGGGTGGAGGGCGAGGTCCTCGTGGCGCAGCGGGCGCCCGGTGCGGCCCAGCCGGTGGGGCACCTCCAGCAGCCGGGGCAGGCCGCGGGTGCGGCGGTTCACGTGCCCGAAGGTCATCGGCAGCGAGCCGGGGACGATCACCTTCACGCAGTGCAGGCCGAGCCGGTCGCGCAGCCCCGGTTCGGTCTGGTCGACGGTGACCACCTCCAGGCCGGCCCGGGCCAGGCGTTCGACGGTGGCCGTGAGCAGGGCGGTGAGGTCGGCTACCGGTTCCGGTGCCCCCGGCCAGGCCCGCTCGGCCGGGACGCAGGGGGTGTCGGCGAAGAGGAACTCCAGGCGCGGGCCCGCCTCGGGGAGGGAGTTGACCCCCACGTGGTCGTCGAGGCCGACCACCAGCTCCGGCCGGTCCAGCATCGGCCGCAGCCGTTCGGGGTCGCGCGGGCCGTCCTCGGCGAACGAACGCCCCGCCGACTCCAGCACGTTGGTGACCACCTCCGCGACGGCCGAGCGGATCGCGGAGCGCGGGTCGTGGTGGGCGCCCGCCGCGAGGAACATCCGGGGCGCCTCGGGGTGGGACCCCTCGTAGCGGCAGACGGCCACGACCGCCGGGATCCCGAAGTCGTTGGTGGCGTCGAGCAGCAGGAGCCGGTAGCCGGCCACGGCGGCCCGGTCCGCGAGCAGCGCCGTGTCCGGGTCGTCCGGCGGCGGTGCGATGCGGCGCAGCGGGGTGGCGGCGTACCAGGCCATCAGGAAGGCGTCGCGTTCCGCGACCTCGAACAGCCCGTAGAGCGCGGCCTCTTCGGGGCTGTTTCCCAGTCCGCAGCCGTTGGAGGACTCGTACACCACGCGGGGCCGGCCGGCGGCCGGCACCTCCCAGTAGGCGACGTGTTCGGGGACGGCGAGGGGGCGCCCGCGGGTCAGCGACCAGCCCCGCACCCAGTCCATTTCCAGGTCGGGCGTGTACGGGACGGTCGGCGAGGCCGGGTGCCCGTGGTGGGCGGGGTCGGGCAGGCCGAGCCGCTCGGGGTCCACGGCCCGGTCGGGGCCGAGCTCGGCGAAGGAGGCGCGCAGGTCGGTGCGCCGGCCGGTGGGCCGCATGCCCGCGTACCGTTCGACGGCCTCGAACAGGGCGATGCGCTCGCTGTCGGCGAAGTCGCGGGCGCGGCCGTAGCCGCCGTCGTCGACGGGCCGGCCGTCGGCGACGAGTGCGCCGGTCAGGGAGAAGGCCGAGTCCTCGGCGCGGAAGAGGCGGCGCACCGGCCCGAACCGCTCGTCGTGCAGCGCCTCGCGCAGCCGCTCCGGGCCGGCGGTGAGGGAGTTGGGGGCGCGCAGTGCGTACGGGTCGGGCAGCGGGCGGGGGGCCGAGGGCAGCGGGGCGGGCCCGGCGGCGGAGTCGGCGGGGAGCGGGTGGCAGACCTCGCAGCCGCCGACGGGGCGGACGCGGTGGGTGGACCAGGTGCCGCGCCCCTGGTGGACGACGTGCACGGCGGCCGTTCCGTCGTCCGCCGCCCCGTCCTCCTCCAGGAGGTCCCGTACGAGGGCGTCGAGGGAGGGGGTGAGGGCCGGGGAGGCTACGCCGGCCAGTTCGAGTCCGGGGCTCTGCCGGGGCACGCGGCCGCCGGCCGTGGCCAGCCGCTGGTACTCGGTGCAGCACAGGCAGGCCGCCGCACCCGGCGCCAGCAGCGGCCCGACCACGGCCAGCGGGCCGTCGTACCGTACGGGGACCAGGGTGACGGGGTGGCCGAGCGCGTGCCGGCTCAGCTCCTCGGCGAGCCCCAGCGTCCACCGGGTCAGCAGCACCACCGCCGTGCCGGCCGTGGCGGCCAGCGCGGCTTCGGGGCCGAGGACGGGCACGGGCGGGGCGTTCATCGGGCCTCCTCGGGGGCGGCGTTCAGGACGGTGAAGCCGAAGGCGCGGAGCCGGTCGGCGAGTTCGGGGCCGCGGGAGGGGCCCGCGACGGGGAGGGCGGCTCCGGTCAGCCGGTGCAGGGCGGCCTGGAAGCGCTCCTCGCGCCCGGCGACGTCCGCCATCCAGCCGTTGGTCCAGCCGGGGTCCTCCCAGGCGGCGATCCGCGCCCCCGCGGTGGCCAGGGGTGCGACGGCCCCGCCCGAGGGCGGAGGGGCCCCGGCCTCACCGGCGGCCACCACGGCCACGGCGGCCAGCGCGGCAAAGGCCACCGCGTCCCCCGCCGCCGCCTCAACGGCCTCCCCGAGCACCCCGGCCCGGGCCTGCCCGGAGCCCGGGGGCCGTGCGGCCACACCGGCGCCCGCGGCAGAAGTCCGGGCCGCGCCTTGGATTCCCTCCGAGCCGACCGCCTCGGCCACCCAGGGCCCTCCGGCCACACCAGCGCCCGCGGCAGGGGACGGGGCCGCACCCGGCTGGCCCGAAGACCGGACACCCGGCACCCCGGGCCCTCCGGCCACACCGGCCACACCGGCGCCTTCGGCGCGCGGGCCCGCGGCGTCCCGGGGGTCCTCCGCGGCGGCCGCCCCGGGTGTGCCCCGCTCTGCGGGGTTCGGGAGGGGGTGGCGGACGGTCGCGTGGTACGCCTCCCCGCCCGGGGTCCGGAGGACTTCCAGGCGGGCCGGTACGCCCAGGCGGTCGGTCAGCGTCGTCCACCAGTGGCGGGCCTGGGGATGCCCCGCCCACTCCCCCTCGGGCACCGCGGCGCCGCCGGCGCGGCGGGCGGCGGCCGCCCGCAGGGCCCGTCCCAGGGCGTGCCCGGGGTTCGCACCTACGGTGAACTCGCCCTCGCCCAGGAGGAGTTCGGCGGCCCGGCAGAACAGTTCCAGGCGGGCCAGGTCCAGCCGGGGCGCGCCTCCCGCGAGCCGCCCGGGCGCCCGGTCCCCGGGGAGGCGGCAGGCGGCGAGCGGTACGGGCAGCTGGCTCAGGCCGGCCGGGTCCGGCCCGGGCAGGGGGCCGCAGCGCCCGTCGCCGAGGGCGTCCAGCCGGCGCATCGCTTCCCCGAGGGTCCGCGCGGGGGCCAGTCCGGTGCGCCGGTCGGGGTCGATCCGCTCGGGCCCGAGCCAGCTGCGGTAGTCGGCGCGCAGCGGGCGGGTCCCGGCGAGGAGTACGGCGGGCAGCCCGGGCAGCAGCCGCTCGTCCCCGCCCTCCGCGGCGGGGTCCGGCAGCCCGGCGGCCGCGCACAGCAGCCGGTGCGCGGCCGTGCCGGCCAGCAGCGGGACGAACGCGGCGGGGCCGCCGGGACCGGCCGGCCCGAGCCGTGCCTCCAGGGCCCGGGCGTCGGAGCGGGCCTGGTCCGGGCCGCCGGGGGCGGTGGCGTAGCCGCCTTCGCCGCCCCGTCCCACGGCGACCGCCCGGTCCGCTCCGGCGCCGTGGACGCGGAGCAGGACCCGGCCCTCGGGCAGTCCCGGGTCGGCGGTGTACGCACGAGGCGAGATCCGGGTCGGTGGTCACCGAGGAGGTCGCCGCGTCCAGCAGCGGATACAGCTTCGCCGGGTTCAGCAGCACCCCGGTACTGCTC
>NZ_JBEZWL010000109.1:0-24775 GCF_040648015.1 Streptomyces sp. NPDC029216
GGCCCGGGCCATGGCTTTCGTGGCTTTGACCAGGAGAGAACCGCCTCGCTGCGCTCGGCGGGGCTCGGCTTCGCCGAGCCAGGGCCGGCCCTGCGGGCCGGGGTCCTGCGCTGCGCTGCGGACTGCTCGGGTTCCGCTGCGCTCCACCCGAGCGGGCCCGCAAGCGGGCCCTGGAGCTCCCGCGCTCCGCGCGGGAGGTGATCCCGTTTCACGGGGTGTAGGCCTTCGGCCTGTTGGGGTGTCCGCTTCGCTCCCACCCCCGCCCTTCCGGCTTCGCCTCCAGTCCGAGGGCCCGCAAGCGGGCCCGGCTGGCAGCGGCGGGAGGGTGGCGGTCTCGGTCGGCTGACGGCAGGTGGGTCCCCCGAAAAGAGGGGGAGGTTCGTGGATCTGGCCCCACGGGGGTGCATCGTCGCGGTAGAGTCGAATCTACATCAGGAGCAGATGTAGCTGTGTAGGATCCCGGGAGACCTGGAACTCCCTCCCGGCGGTCCGGATGTGTTGCTGTTCGAGGGCGTCCGGTGCGCGGGATTCGGATGCTGTGTACCAGCCCGAGAAACCCGTGACTGCCCCGGCCCGAGACGCCTCTATTCGACGGAGAAAGCAGATGCAGAAGTCTGGTGGAATCACCCTTCGGCCTCATCAGGAGGAAGCGGTGGAGGCGATTGTCCGGGGGCTCGATATCCCGCCGGGAAAGCGGATTCCGAAATCGGGTCTGCGGGCCACGGTGGTGGCTGCGTGCGGAACCGGAAAAACCTTTATCGCCGCCGCGGCCGCGCTGCGGCTGGCCCGGGGCGGGCGGGTCCTGGTGCTGATGCCCACCCTGGATCTGCTGACCCAGACCGCCGGGGAGTGGCGCACGGCCGGGCACGACGGGCCCGCGGTCGCGGTGTGCTCGCTGGAGGACAACGCCCAGCTGTACGGGCTCCAGGTGCGCAGCACGACGTCGGCGCCGCAGCTGGCCCTGTGGCACGGCCGGGGCCCGGTCACCGTCTACGCCACCTACGCCTCCCTGCCCGTCATCGCCGAGGCGCACCGCGGGGAGTACGGACTGCCGATGGAGGCCTTCGACCTGGTGGTCGTCGACGAGGCACACCGCACGTCGGGATCGGCGGGGAAGGCGTGGGCGGACGTGCACCGCCAGGAGGTCATCCCCGCCCGGCGCCGGCTCTACATGACCGCCACCCCGAGGATCTGGGCCGAACGGCCGCCCCGGACGCGGGCGCAGGAGCTGGAGCAGGCCGAGGAGCGGCGCCGGGAAGAGGAGGAGCGGCGCGAGAAGGCGGAGGCCGAGGGACGCAGGTACGTACCGAGGTCGCGGTGGGACCGGCTCCCCAAGGAAATGGCCTGCTCCATGGATGACGTACGCGTCTTCGGGCCGGTGGTCTACGAGCTGTCCCTCGCCGACGCCATCGCCCGCGGGCTTTTGGCGAGATATCAGGTCGTCGTTGCCGAGCTGGTCGACCCGGTCGTGACCCCGGCCCGGCTCTACAGCGAGGAGCGGTGGGAGGAGCGGCTGCGCGGGCAGCGGCTGGCCGCGGTGCAGACGACGCTGCTGGAGACGATGGCCGAGCACGATCTGAAGACGACGATCACCTTCCATCACCGCACCGTCGAGGCGCAGGCCTTCGCCGAGGGCCTGGACCGGGTCGCCAGCCGTCTGCACGCGGTCGATCCGGTCCGGCATCCCGCCACCGTGTGGGCGGGGTGGCTGCGCGGGGAGCACGAGGCGGAGCACCGGGCCGGCGTGCTCGCCGACTTCGGCCGCCGGGCTGGGCGCGCGGTGCTGGCGAATTGTCGCGTTCTCGGTGAGGGCGTGGATATCCGGGCGGTGGACTCGGTGGCCCTGATCGACCCGAAGGGATCGTCCGTCGACATCGTCCAGTCCATCGGCCGTGCCCTTCGCCAAAAGCCCGGCGAAGGGAAGATGGCCACCCTGATCGTTCCCGTATTCTTGCGGGAGGACGAAAAGCCCGAGGACATTCTCACCTCGAAATCGTATGGCCCCCTCATCCGGGTATTGAATGGGCTTCGGGCGCATGATGAACGTGCCGTTGAAATGCTTGCTATTCCCCAGGAAAACCAGAAACGCATCGTGCAGCCGTCGCTGACGATCGGGAAGGAGCCCGCTGAGGGCGAGGAGGAGGACCGGCTCCTGCTCCGGTTCGCGGCCCCCCGGGACCCGGCGCTGATCGCGAAGTGGATCACGTACGCCGTCTTCAACACCGAGCGGCAGGACTGGAGGAGGGGGCTGGAGGCGGCCTTCCGGTACCGGCAGCGCGTCGGCGACCTCCAGGTGCCGTACGAGCACGCCGAGGGCCCGTACCCGCTGGGGCGGTGGCTCTCGGACCAGCGCAGGGCGTTCCGGGCCGGACAGATGAACGGGGAGCGGGCCGCCGAGCTGGAGGAGCTCGGGATCGTGTGGGACACCGCCGACGCCGCCTTCGAGGAGAACCTCGCCGCCGCGCGGGCGTACCACCAGCTCCACGGGACGCTGGCGGCCCCGCGGGGCGCGGCGATCCTCGACGTCCAGATCGGGCAGTGGCTGACGAACGTCCGCCGGCCCGGCGGGCTCGGGAAGGACCCCGTACGCGCCGAGCGGCGCGCGGCCGCGCTCGCCGCGATCGACGCCGACTGGAACCCCGGCGACGAGGACCACGGGTGGACGGTGGACTGGCAGCGGCACTACGCCTACCTTGCCCAGCTCCTGGACGAAGGCGCCCGTCTCACGGCCATCAAGCCCGGGGTGACCCGGCACGGCGAGGACATCGGCCGGTGGCTGGCCACCCAGCGACGAGACTGGGCCCGGCTGAACGCCGAGCAGCAGGCCCGGCTCGGGGCGCTCGGCGTGAAGCCGGGGCGGGCCGTACGAGCCCGGAACGCGTCCGCGAAGACGAGCACGACCTCCACGTCCGGGCGGGGTGCCGCCGCCTTCCACCAGGGCGTCCAGGCCCTCGGCCAGTACGTCCAGCGGGAAGGCGGCGGCACCCCGGGGCGCTCCCACGTCGAGGTCCTCCCGGACGGGGGTGAGCACCGTACGGGGGTGTGGCTGGCCAACCAACGCCAGCGCCGCGACCGGCTCGACACCGCGCAGCTCGAAGCGCTCGCCGGGCTCGGGGTGGAGTGGGCCGGCTCGTGATCGCCGTGCCGTCCCCGGACCGGCCGAGGGCCTGCCGGTCCGGGCGGTGCCCCGGCTGGCGGCCCGGCCAGGGGACTGCCGGCCCGTGTGCGGAACCCGGCGGGCTCCGGCAGCCGCGGGCCGGGCGGCGCCGTCCCCGCCGGATGCTGTGTACGGTCCCGGCAACGGGCGGGTGAGCACCCGGAGCAGACGGAGGATCAGGACAGATCCCGCCGGAGGGCCGCCCACGCACGGGTACGGTCCCCCGGCGCCGGCTCTCTCCCGCCCGGCCCGCCGCGCCTACGGCGGCCCGGCGGGCTGGGCGGGATCGATGGCCAGGAGGGCCAGGGCGAGGGCGGTGACGTCGGCGACACCGCGGGTGCGGACCGCCTCCTCGACGATCCGGGCGGCGAACGCGGCCTGCCCGCCGGCCTGGAGACCGGCCACGAGGGCGGCGATCTCGGCGGGCGGCCGGGTCACGGCCGCCCGCACGAGGACGTCCACGGGCGAGGCCGCCTCCTCCGGCACCGGGGCCCGCGGACCCGGAACGGAACCCGGTGCCGGAGCCGGGCGCGCGGCCGGAGCCGGGCCGGGGGCCGCGGCCCGAGCCGCGTCGTCGTGGGCCCGTTCGAGGATGGCGAGGGCCTCCAGCAGCGGCCTGGGGGGAACCTTGCAGATCTCGGCGATGCTTCTCACCACGTGCGCGCTCGGCAGGCGGTGGCGAAGGACATCGGAGAGCGTGCTCGTGGGCATGCCCAGGTACCGGGCCAGGCGTGCCAGGGAGATCCCCCGCGAGCGGAGCAGCCCCCGCAGCTCCTCGTGCAGGCGGGCCGCGTCCACCGGCATGCCCTCCGCCGGCTTGTCCGGTGCCGGCCGCGGGGTCCGCGCGGCCGCCTGGGCGCGCTTCGCCTTCGCGTACAGCCCCTGGAACTCCCTCAGTTCCAGGCTCTTGCGGCCGGGCGTGCGCGAGGTCATCTCCAGCAGGGCACCGACCACGTCCCGCGCGACGCGTTCGGAGGGAAGCGTGCGGCCGGAGAAGAGGCGGGAGACGGTGGCCGCGGAGACGCGGCCTCCCAGGGCGTGGCTGATCCTCTCCAGGGTGGGGTTCCCGCTGTCGGCCCGAAGGCGGCGGAGCGCTTCCACGAGCTCCGCCGCCCCGGGGTAGGTCTCACCCATCCGTTACAGCACTACCGCGCCCGGCGCGGTGGGCGGCGCGGTGGCCGGGCCCTTCGCGGTGAGCCGGCGGATGGCCTCGACGGCACCGAGGACCGCCGCGACCACCTGGACGCCGGTGGCCGGCTCCACCCCGCACGCCACCAGCGCCAGCTCGGCGAGGAGTGCGAGCACGATCACGATCACGAACGCCTTCGGCGGCCTCAGCCGCCGCCGGCCCGGGTTCCCGGCGGGCGCCACGCACGCCGACCTCCCGCGCCCGAAACGGCGCGGCAACCAGCTCCTCATAGTTGACTCCTTGTCCCATCGCTTTTCTGTTGACGGCCCAGACCTTTTCTCGAAACAGGCGTCGGAGAGTTGGCAGACCCTCTTCAGCTTCCACGATTAGCGCACACGAATAACCGACCTGACAAGAGGCGCCAGAAAACACCAAAGCCCTTCGCACAAGAATGCGAAGGGCTCGGATGAGTGGAATTACTGATTCCGCCTTGTCCGTCTGCCAACGGTCGGCGGTGGGCTCCCCCGGCGGTCTGGGCCAACAGATGCCATGGGACCCGCACGCGAGACGGCACCGGCCCTTTCGGCCGGACGGCCCGCGCGGGGCGTGAAGCCACATCGTGGGCCTGTCAGGAGCCCTCCGGCAAGCCCCCGTCCGGACGCACCTTGCCGGAACAATGATTTTGACCTGCGCTTTCTCGACTTCTTGCAATCCTGTCCGGGACCCGTCCGGACGACGGCGGACCCGCTGAAACGACCCCCAGGCCGCCGCGGCCGCCGCCGAAGACGCCCGCCGGCGAGGCAGGCGGAAGAGGCACGCCCCGGACCCGTCAGACCCGCCCCGCCAGTCCCGGCGGCCGGCGCGCAGCGCCACCGGAACGAGCACTGATATTGCGCGCCGACACCTTGGAAAGGAAACACGGAACCACCCAGGGAACCAACCCGGGGGCGGATTCCAGAAAGATGACTTCCCGACCCTGACGGAAAATGCCCGCCGGGCTGGAATTAAGGCAGGAATTCCCATTTCCGGGAGATCAGCCGCCGCTGGCCGTCATCGCCGCACCGGGGACAGTCACTGTCACCACGGTGAGCGGCCGCTGACACGAAAGCGGTCTGCGGCGGCGTGCCCCGCGAGGCCGGAGGACGTCGTACCCGGCGCCCTGCCGGCGCCCGGAGAGCACGTACCTGACGCACCTCTACGAGACGGACCGACCCTGAAGCCCCCGGCAGTCGCCGGGGGCTTCACCGTGCCGCCCGAAGGAGACCCCTGATGCCCACGTACGAGCCGCTCCCCCGCTTCACCGCCGACCTGAAGCACCTCACCCCCGCCCAGCGTCGGCGGTTCACCCGCGTCGTGCGCCAGGCGTTCGTCCCCGACCTCCGCGCGGGCGGGACGTTCCGCCCCGGACTGCGCGTCAAGGGCGTACGCGCCGCGGCCGGCGTCTACGAACTCACCTGGGCCCCCGACGGACGCGCCACATCATCTGGCGCCGCATCGGCAGCCACGACATCCTCCACCGGCCCTGAACCACCCCAGCCGGCCCTGCCGTCCGATCGCGGCCGCCCGGCTCCTGCGGAACCGGCCGTCGCTCGGACAGGCCAGGCGGGAGACGGGCGGCACTGACCCCGGCAGAGTTCACGGGCGAACCGGCATCATCGGATGGCGGCGGAACCCGGCCGGGGTCAAGGTGCCCCTTCAGGCGGCCAGCCCGCTGTCGTCGCTCAGCCTGAACAGCATCTCCTGCTCCGGCCCCGGCCACAGTGAGACCTGCGTCTGGGCGAACCCCGAACGGCGCTGGTCGAACAATTCGCCCACAAGCCGTCTGCTGCCCCGGACGGCCCGGGCGGCCCGGACAGCAGGGTCCGCCCACCGGCTGAAGGAGTTCACGGCGCGCCATCCACTACCGCCGTCCTCAAGGTCCGACCACGTGATGGCGAGTGCGTCCTCCAGATCCGCCGACATCCGGGCCCGTCGGCTGGTGATCCGGGTGAAGGCGTCAGCCCAGCGCCGCAGCAGGCGGGGGCCGACCTCGCAGGCGGTCAGGAAGGCCACGCACTGCTGGCGGCTGGCCGGAAGCGCCTGCCGGTTGATGATCCTGGCCGCCGAGCTGACCGGCAGCAGGTGTGCACCGCCCGCCAGGGCCTGGAGCCGGCGCAGAGACGGTGCGCCGGCCTTTTCGTAGAAGAACTGCAGCGCCTCGCTCAAATCGCCCCGGGCGGTGATGAGCTCGGGCGCAGCCGGTGGGCGCAGCTTCGGCAGGCGTCCACGCCCGGCGATCCGTGCCTGCCTCCACAGCTCGACGACTCCGTCGGATCCGCCGCAGGCCTCGCTGATCGCGGTGACGCTCTCCCGGGACGGCAGGGTCCTGCCCGCGAGGGCGCGCTTGAGGGCGGTCGGCGAGAGCCCGGTCTTCACCGCGAGCTCGTCGTAGGTCAGCCCCGCCTCGGCGCGCAGTTCGCGCAGCGCGGTGGCCAGGGCGCCGAAGGCCGGCACGGTGCAGTCGACGGGGAGTTCACGGCGTCCCATGTCCGCGCCCCCTTTATCGGCCGGCCTGGAGGGCGCCGCGGACGGCGGCGGCCACGACGCCGCGCCCGCTCGGGGTGAGGGTGAAGACGGTCAGCATGCCGATCCCGGCCGCGCCGCCCAGGAACTGGAAGATCTCCGTCATCTGCATCTTCCCGTACAGGCGCAGCACCACGGCGAGGACCAGGACCACGCACACGACCACCGCCTGCGGCATCGTCATCGCGGCCACCGTGCCAGGCCGGGGAGCCGTGTCTGCGCGCCGTCCCCGCAGACGGCCTTTCTCCAGTTCCATACGGACCTCCTCGTCTGCGAGCACGGGAAAGCCCGGCTCTCATCGGCTTCCGTTCTAGCGGTCGTCGCAACACCCCAGCTCAGGGGATGCGATGGGGTTCGAAGCTCGGAAGGACCGCAGGCCGCAGGGGCGCAAGAGGCTCCATGCTGAGCGGGAGGAATACTTCCGGCTCGTGCAACAGGGCTACAGCAGTGCAGATGCGGCCAAGCGTGTAGGTGTCCACGTGCGGACCGCTCGCGGGTGGCGCAACGGCCGCCTGCTCAACAGCGGCAGGATCGAGCCGCCCGTTCGTTCACAGCGGGCGGCCGTCCCCGTTTCGTCCGGCCGCTGCCTCGGTGCAGATGAGCGCATCCACATCGCCGACCGGCTGCGGGAAAAGGCGTCCATCCGCACGATTGCCGCCGAGCTGGGCCGCAGCCCCTCGACCATCAGCCGCGAAATACGCCGCAACGGCGCGCTCTGGCGCGGCACCGAGTGGACCTACCGGCCCTACGTCGCCCAGGCCCGCGCCGATGCCCGCCGACCTCGCCCCAAGGCCGGGAAATCAGCCGGTGTCCGCAGCTGCGTGACTACATTCAAGAGCGTCTGGAACGGCGCTGGAGCCCGGAGCAGATAGCCCACCAGCTCCGCCGGGACTTCCCCGACGACCCGGAGATGCGCGTGACGCACGAGACGATCTACCAGGCCCTCTACGTCCAAGGCCGTGGAGAACTTCGCCGCGAACTCACCAAGGCCCTGCGGAGCGGGCGGGCCCGCCGGCGCCCCCACCGCCAAGCAAACAAGCGGCAGCCACGGTTCACCGCCCCCATGGTGATGATCAGCGACCGGCCCGCTGAAGCGGCTGATCGTGCCGTACCCGGCCACTGGGAAGGCGACTGCATCGTCGGCGCCGGCCACCGCTCCGCCATCGGCACACTCGTCGAGCGCACGACCCGCTTCACCATGCTGGTGCACCTGCCCAACGGGCACCGAGCAGAGCACTTCCACCAGGCGCTCACCGCCACCATCAGCCAGCTTCCGCCCCATCTGCGACGGTCACTGACCTGGGACCAGGGCAACGAGATGGCAGGCCATGAGCTCTTCTCCGTCGCCGCGAACATGCCGGTCTACTTCTGCAACCCGGGCAGTCCCTGGCAGCGCGGCTCGAACGAGAACACGAACGGCCTTCTCCGGCAGTACTTTGCCAAGGGAACCGACCTGTCCCGGCACACCCGCGAGCACCTGGACGCGGTCGCCGCCGAACTCAACAGCCGCCCACGCAAAACGCTCGGCTGGGAAACCCCAGCCGAGCGCCTGCAGAACCTGATGGGTCCAAGAACTCTGACAGCACAAGGGGCCTTCCGCAGTGCCTTTGGCCTCAGACCAAGTCGTGAAGCCGACCTCCTAGTGCCGGTGCCAGACCAGCGTGTAGCGCCAAAACAGTCGTCGGTGCAGCCGTGCACCGGGTAGCGCCTGTCGGGCGTCGCGAACGACGTCTGCAAAGGTCAAAGTCGCCGGTCGGGTCGGGGCGGTCATTGAGGCTGGTCGCGGCGCCTTGCGGCCCTTGTTCTTGATCCAGGCCATGGCGACGTTCGCCGGAATGGCCACGGCGTCGATCAGGTAATCGCTCCAAGACCGCGGGCGATAGACGCCGACGACGACCAGGGTTCCGCCGGACGCCAGGTGCCGGCGGAAGCAGGTGAGGGCGTCACTGAACGGCATGTGGTGGATGGTGGCGACACATGTGATGTCGTCGTAGGGGCCAGGCGGCACCTCCTTCAATGCGTCTCCGACAGTGAAGGTCACCGGGGCGGCGGGCTCTGTGAGCCCCCGCGCGCGATCGACGATCGTGGGATCGACGTCGATACCGTGCGCTGCTCCGGCCCGTGAGGCCAGGAGTCTGGCGAGGTCACCGCTGCCTGATCCGACGTCCAGAGCCCTGTTGAAACGTCTGGGGAGCTGGCGCAGTATCCACCGGTGGTAGTGGGCGTTGTGGTCCCAGGGGTGCGTGGCATGGAACTGCTCAAGTGCTCGCATGATGCGGGGCAGCAATGTCGTCATGGCGTGAGTCCATCAGCCCCTCGGTCTCCTGCGAAACCACAGCCGGGGCGCCCGGCCTGGAACGACCGTCAGCCGCTCGGCCGGGATACCCGGCCGAGCGGCTGTCTAGACTGCTCGCCATCACACAACGGCGATCACATGTTGCGACGATCCTTAGAATCCGCCCGGGTGGGGGGGGAGGGGGCACACGGGTGTGCCCCCTCCCTGCTGGTGACTTCGCGCCAAGTGGCGCATTCCCGGGGGCGATTGCAGTCGCCGGTCCCCGGGAACACCAGGATGGCAGCACCGGCTCGCACTGCCTAAGCCGTACCAGGCCCACCTCATCTCGAATGCGTGGAATGTCGGTTGATTCGTCCGCTGGTGTCCAAGGCCCGCCAGGCATTCGCGCATCAAGCTCAGAAGGCCTCTGACCTGCCGCGATCCTCGGCCGGGGTCCGTCGGCGGTTCCGTCCGCGCCTCGCGACCCCACAGAACGCCTACGGCTCCCCACGGTCTTGCTACGTCCGCGGCCCATTCGTCCGAGTCCGTCCAAGCACCGGTTGCACTGCCGGGATCCGGCAGGCACCGTGGGGTGCAGAACCGGCCGGGAAACCGGCAGGACCCCTCGAATGCTGGTGACTTCGCAGACAGGGACACAGCGGCACCGCGTTGCAGCGCGCGTACCGCACACGCAGGGCCGACCCCACCCCCGGGGCCGGCCCTGTCCCATACCCCCCACCCCTCCCGCACCGAGGTCCGCTAATCGATTAGCGGACCTCCCAAACCGGCAGTGCGGGCCAGGCACGGCCCTGACCTGGGACGTTCCCATATATGGGCACGTCGATCACCAGGGGCGGCACGGTTCCCACATCCGGGAACCCCCCGCCGGGGCGCAGCGGTGCCGGGTTCGGCGGTGGCCGGCCCGGCGGCGGGCGTGGAGTGGGCGCGGGAACCGGCAGATCAGCGCGCACAAGCCGGTCGGCTATCCGTTACCGGGCCCCAGGGGGGCCACTTCCATATAGGGAACCGCTCTTACAGTGGGAGCGCTCCCGTATCCACAGGTGAAAGCGGACCTGCTGGTGCGCCCGGTCGCACGGGCTGTAGGAAACCCCGGGGGCCGCCTCTCTCCGCCGACCGCCGGATGACGGGCCGTCATTGTCCGCATTCGAGCTCAAGGCCGCCACCTTCAACGGCACCATCTTCGAGACCGGTCTCCTACCGCCTCGCTAGCACCCGAGCCCGAGCCGAGGAACCGGCCAAGGCTGGCTGATCTTGCCATACGGTCCACCGGCCCCGTGGTCCCAGACGACAATCGGAACCCCGGCGGGTTGATGAGGGAGGATGGCCGTGAGGAACACGCTGAACTTGTGGCGTCAAGAGCTCGGAGAAGCACCCGGTTCGGTATGGCAGCAGACCGGACTCCACGTACTGATCCTCGCCGACAACGGGCTGACGGCCATCCCGCCGGAAATCGGGCAGCTCCAGCAGCTCAGCACTCTGGACCTGGGGCACAACGCGCTGACGTCAGTGCCCGAGGAACTCGGCAAGCTGACCAGGCTCTGCGGCTGCCTCTACCTACACGACAACCAGCTGACGCAACTTCCGGACTCCCTGGGGAACCTGACCCAGTTGCGATACCTCAACGTCGGCGAGAACTCCCTCACCGCGTTGCCCGAGGCCATCGGCGGGATGAGCGGCCTCATCGAGCTCAGGGCACAGCACAACAGGCTCACCACCTTGCCCGATGCAATCGGCAAGCTCCACAGCCTGCGTGAGCTGTGGCTCCGAGGGAACGCGATCGGGCACTTGCCGATGTCGGCTGCCGACCTGCACGAACTCCGCCACCTAGACCTACGAGAGAACTCTCTGGAAGTAGTGCCGGACTCGCTGGCCGGCCTCCCGCGTTTGCGTCAGATCGACCTGCGGAGCAACCGCCTCGGCCAGCTACCTGACTGGCTCGCCCTGATGCCATCGTTGGAGAAGCTCGATCTGCGTTGGAACGAGATCGATCCCGCACTGCCTCTCGTCAGCGAGTTGGAACGGCGGGGCTGCGTCGTTCTGACGTGACAGAGGCGGCACTGTTCGCTCGTGATCCGGCTGTCCCCAGCCCCCGGACCGAAACCGGCCAGCGCGGCGCGAGCCGGGACAGCCCGCACTCGTAACGACGGCCCGAGCCGCCCTCCCCTCCCTCAACCGGATGCCTCGATCACTCACGAATACGGCACAGTTGCAATGACGCTCCCCGCCAACTGGAGCCTCCACCTGGAGCCCCGCCCGCCGCGAGGCCTACGCCAACGACCAAGGACAGCCCAGCAGCCTGATCGCCGTCACCGCCCGCTCCAACCGCAGCAAGGCCGACCAGGACCCCTCCACCTGGCTCCCGCCGGCCCCGGACGCCCTGTGCCGCTACGGCGCGGAATGGACCGCCACCAAGCTCCGCTGGAACCTCACCGTCGACGAGACGGAGAACGACGCCCTCCACACCATCGCCGAACGCTGCGGCACCACCACCGTCACCTACACCCCCGCACCGTAGAAGCCGCCCCACCCCCGCAGGACACGGCCAGCCAACAGCCGCCGCGCCCAGTGACGAGGCGGGCCCAGGTCCGCTCATCGATTGGCGGACCTCGGCCCGCCGACCCAACCATCGAGCCGCGGCACGGTACATCGCAGCCGCAGACGGAAACGCCCGGCCTGTGACTACGGGCCGGGCGCCTCCCAACGCCCTGTTCCTGTCACCTGGTGGTCGTGGGCGCGATGTTCCGCGACGCGGGGGAGGGGTTGCGGGGGCAGTCGTCTGCGGGAACCCACCGGCAGCTGGGCTCGCCGTTTTGATCCTGGCCAACGTCCACCGCTGATCAGGCCACCCGTGAGCGACCGGCCCCTTGGTCAACTCCTCCTCGAGCCGGACCGATCCACGGTTCCGGGGCTCGCTCGTTTTCTGCCTGTGGGCGGGAACACCCTGAGGAACTGGGGCGGGATGGGCAGCGGTGTCGTGCGCAGGGTGGATGTCAGTGAGATGCGCAGGGTTATGACAGTGGTGGCGCAGAGTTCGTGTCAGTAGGCGGTGACGGCTCCTGAACGAGTCGACCGGTGCTGTGACCGATAGCCCGGGTGCAATCCGAGGCATCGCTGCGGGAGTCGAAGACCTCCTGGGCCGCGTACTCGTCCAGTAGCTGCATCCGGCTCAATCCTGCGGGGTGATGCGGAGGTTCCGCAGCTCGACCGTGGCGCCGTACCAGAGCCGGACGAAGGCGCCGCCGTGGTCTTCTGCCTGTTGTGGCAACGTCCCTTGCGTAATGGTTTGTCCGTCGGCGGACAGTGTGTACTGGGAGCCATGCACGCTGATCGCGAGCTGATGCCATTCGTTGTCTGTGGCCGCGAGATAGGTGGTTCCGGAGTCCTTGGGGTAGTCCACATCTCGGTAACCGTTGGGGTCGTATTGGATCCCGTGTCCTGTGACTGTGCCGTTCGCCGCGATGGTGGTGCGTGCTGCCAGGCCCCAGCCTGATCCTGCAGCCAGTCTGTCGGCGCCTGATGCCAGCTTGCCGTCTACGGTCACCGTGTAGTCGGGTCCGGGAACCTGTGAGAAGTAGATGCCGCCCCAATACAGGCCGCCGAAGCGAATGCAGAAGCCACCGGGGTCGGCGCCTGGACTGATGACAGTGCCCTTCAGCTCCGTCCAGCCGACCGGCAGGTTGGCGGTGCCCTGTCCAGGGCATGGATTGGCGGATTCTGTGCTCGGGCCGGTGACTCCGGCGGTTGCGCTCGGCAGCGTGCCGATGTGCGTGGAGCTGGAGCTCTGCCCACCGATCTTCAGCGTGGCGAATGTGATGCCACCGGCGGTAATGATCAGCGCCAGCCCGGCCCCTGCGACCAGCAGTCTCACCCGTCGGCTCCGCTTCCCCTCACCCTTCGCCGCCTCCGTCTCCGGACTCCCTCGCCGGCCAGACGGCGCTATCTGAGTGGGTGTGTGTCGCATCCCGATGGTGAGCAGTTGGCCGGCTGCAACGGCTTCAAGCATGCGAAGCGCCTGATCGGCGGTCGGCCGCTCGTCAGGGTCCTTGCGCAGCAGAGCCTCGATCGCCGGCTTGAGCGGGCCCGCGTTCCGCGGTTCGGGCAGCGGCTCGGCCACCACCGCGTTCAGGGTGCTCAGGGTCGAGGTACGGCTGAAGGGAGCCCGGCCCTCGACGGCGGTGTACAGCGTGGCGCCCAGCGACCAGAGGTCGGATGCGGGACCCGGCCGGTGGCCCGAGGCCTGCTCCGGGGAAACGAAGTCGGGCGAACCGACGATGTCGCCTGTGCGGGTGAGGCCGCTGCCGCCCTCGAAGAGCGCGATGCCGAAGTCGGTGAGCACCACGCGCCCGCCACGCTCCAGCAGCACATTGGCCGGCTTGACGTCACGGTGCAGCACACCAAGCCGGTGGCTTTGGTCCAGGGCAGCCACTACCTGGATGCCCACCCTTGCCGCCTCGTGCGGCAGCAGGGTGCCCTCGGTGGCAATGGTGTCAGCCAGGGATCTGCCGTCGACGAGTTCCATGACGATCCACGGCCGGTCGTCCTGCTCCAGCACGTCATAGACGGAAATGACGTTGGGATGCTTGATCCGCGCTGCGGCCCGGGCTTCCTGTGTCATCCGGGAGTGCAGGGTGCTGCGCTCCTGATCCGTCAGGCCGCTGATGATCAACTCCTTCACCGCCACCTCGCGGTCAAGCAGCTGGTCCTTTGCCCGCCAGACCGTGCCCATACCGCCGCGCCCGAGGATCTCGACCAGCAGATAGCGTCCGGCAAGTAGCCGTTCCCGACCCTCCTGCTCCCCCGAGCTTCGGGCCGGACCGGAATCCGACCCTTCTGGCTCGGAACGAGCACCAGGATTCGGGTCATCATGCGCGGTCACAATGCTCCCTCTTGCTGTACGCGAGCGGTCGCAGCGCTTTACAGGCCACACTGCTTGCCTCCGGCCACGGAGCCGGATGGCATCGGGCCCGCTCCGCTCCGCTGCGTACGGACTTGGGATCGTCCGATTGCGGCTGTTCAGGGAGGACGCGGAGTAGCAGCGACTCCCCGAGAGGTCACATCCGCAACGGACCGGACCGGTGGGGTGGTCTTCATATCCAATGTCTCTCTGACCAACGTTCGCCACCACTCGGGGTCACCTTCGCGACGACGCCGATGTGCTATCCGGGTAGGTGCGGCCTCGCTGAAGAGCGACTCTCACGCGCTCCTCACTCGTCGGGACGCGGAAGACCGGATCGTGGACGCCGCCGGACAACTGACGAAGCCGGGATCGCCAGAAACCAGCGGAACAGGGCGGGAGGAGACCACATCGTGCGGGAATCTCGCCGCTCCTGGACCACGGTCGGCTGCCAGCCCGAGGTCACACCCTGTCACCCCATCGCTGACACGACCCTGCGCCGCACTGACATCTACTCTGCGCACGACACGATCCACGGTTCCGGGGCTCGTGTCTCTGTTGACCGGTGTCGTGCGCAGGGTGGATGTCAGCGGGATACGCAGGGTTATGACAGTGGGATCGCAGAGTCCGTGTCAGTAGGCGGCGACGGCTCGGAGAGCATCCGAAGGCTGTCTCGTGTCGTCCGACAGTGCGCAGGGTGGATGTCAGTGGGATGTGCAGGGTTATGACAGTGGCGGCGCAGAATCCGTGTCAGCAGGTGCTGGCGGCTCGGGAAGCATCCGCAGGCTGTAGAGCACGTTGTCGCGGAAACGGTCGATGATGTCTCCGCGGATGACCATCTCGGCGGCGGCGAGGTCTCCGAGGGCGTGGTGCTGGCCAGCGTCGGTGGGGTCGATGCCACCTTCAACGGAAACCCGTAGCAGGACGTCGGCTTCCTCGGGCTGGATGGGGGCGGCGCGGAGTGGGTCGAGCCTGGGGGCAGTGTAGGGGGCTGGCGGTGCTTGCCGCAGGATGAGGGCGCCGCCGATTCGGGCTGTGAGCGGGCGTGCCCATCTCTGATCACAGGCGTGGGTGGGGAGCCGTCGTCAACGGTGGCGCGCAAGCTGCCCTGACGCGCACCGGCCCGGCCCCGGGACCGGGGCCGGGCCGGTGAGCTCCGACGAGAGCTGTGGGTGTCAGCGCAGGGTGAACGGTGCCACGTGTGTCGTGGTGTCAGCTCCGCTGATGGTGAACTGCAGGTTGTAGCTGCCGTCCGCCAGCCCCTGGGTGGGGAGGTTGACGATGTAGCCGCGAAGTTGCGCGTCGTACCGGAAAGGGGTCGTGAACGGCACGGTGGTGGGACCGACGATTCGGCTGGGTGTGAGGGTGATGCCAGGGCTGGACAGGTTGGCGCCGTTGACGTCGCAAATCTGGAGCCTGATCGGGACCGTGCTGTTCCCGCCGCGGATCGGCCGGTTCGGGTCGTAGAGCAGGCAGATCCGGTACGCGACGGTGTACGTGACGCTCTTGGTGGCCGGGTTGGCGGCGACGTCCGTGGCGTTCACGGTGAAGGTGTGCGAGCCGAACGTCGAGGTGTCGATCTGGCTGCCGTTCGGGACTGTACCGACGCAGCTCGCCACACCGGAGGTGGCGTCCGCGCACGCGTAGGACGCCGTGACCGACTGGTGGAACAGGTATGTGGCGGCCGTCGGGCGCACGATGTTGATCGTCGGCGCCGCGGTGTCCAGGCGCACCGTGATCGTCTGGGGCGCGGACGTGTTCCCGGCGTTGTCGGTGGCGGTGAAGGTCACCGTCGTCACGCCGTCCACCGTGATCGGCACGGCGGCGCTCGCGCCGGGTGCGTCGGTGGAGGCGATCGGCTGGGCGCCGCTCGCGCTGTAGGTGATCTTCTGGATGCCGGAGCCGCAGGATCCGTCATCGCCGGTGATGTTGACGGTCGCCGGGCTGGTGTTGTTCCAGCCGGCGCTGTTCGGCGACGGCGAGACGCTCGCGGAGGCCGTCGGCGGGGACGTGTCCGCGTCGTATGTGAACCTGCCGGCGGCGGTGACCGGGCTGGTGCCGTTGGCGTTGGTCACCGTGACGTCCACCGTGCCCCGCGCCTGCGGGGGCACGTCCGCGGTCAGTTCCTCGGGCCCGGTCACGTGCGCGAACGGGGCCTCCACCGAGCCGAACCTGACGGTGGCGCCGGTGGGGAACTCCGTGCCGCGCACGGTCACGGTGTTCATGCACTGGGCGAGTTCGGGCGCGTGGTTCGGGGTGACGCTCGTTACGGTCGGCGGGGACAGCGTGACACGGTCCATCGCGGTGCCCCAGTCGCCGCCGATGATCCCGGTGTTGGCGATGGCGCCGATCTGCTGGACGGTCCAGACGTCCTTGGGATTGCTGGGGTCGCGGGCGGTGCCGGAGTAGTCGCCCCAGCGCAGGTCGGTGCCGCAGTTGCACGAGTAGGCCTGGTTGCCCGCGGCGTAGAAGTCGCCGAAGGTCCTGGCGGGGAAGTTGCCGCCCGGGACTGCGATTGCCACACCGGTGGGGAACCTGCTGGGTGAGGAAGCGGTGAATCCGGAGAACAGGTCGTCCTCGTCGTTCAGGGCCACCGAACCGTAGTAGAGGTATCCACCCACGAGGCCGAGGTTGATGTTGGTCGCGAGGGTCTGGGTCGCGCCGGTCGCGACCTGGACGTAGCGGAGGCAGGAGCGGTCCCCGGTGTCGCCGGTGGGAGTGCACTGGACGTTGAAGACGCCCCAAAGGTGGTTGTTCTGCCACGCGACCGAGAGCATCCGGTCGTCGTTCGTTGCGATGGTGGCGTCGCCCCCGGGCGGCTGAGGCGCGCATCCCTTATCGCCGCCACACTTCGGTGGTGGGGCCGTGCTTCCGATGGCGATGGTGTTCTCGGTCTGGGTGACTGTGCTGACGCCAGGCACGCCGGTGAACGTGTGCACCACCACGTTGGTGGGGTCACGCGGGTCGTGCTCCATCGCGAGCTGGTCGTTGATCCCCGACAGCGAGGTGGCCGGGACGATCTGGAACCTGCCAGTGTCCTGGCCGAACGTCGTGAAGCTGACCGTGCCTCGGGCCAGCAGGTCGGCCTTGTTGGCGACCACGGTCACCGCGCCCAGGTACGAGTCCGGATCCGTCTCGGGTTTTGTGAGGTCGTAGTTGTTCCAGCTCAGTGTGACCTTGTCGTTGCTGTAGCCGAGCTTCGGCTGGTCCTGCCGGATGTTGGAGGTGTTGCTCCCGGCGATGTAAACGCTCCAGTGCCCGCGAGGGTCGGAGCTGTCGCTGACCGCGACGTCGTTTTCGTCGCCGCCAGCCAGGACTCCCTCGTACGCGGCGAAGAAACGACCAGACCCCGCGTCGTAATGCACCCGCGGATCCCCGCCCGTGCCCTCTGCGAAGCCGAAGAAGGCACCCAGGTCGAAGGGCGCACCGACGGCGTTGCCGGCCTTGTCGTAGACCTGGCCTGAGCGGTTCACGAACTGCACGATGTAGGTGGGGCCGACCGCGAGCTGGGTGTCGGACGGACCGGTGGCGTCCACGTTGCCGAGCGTGCGGAAGGTGTTCAGCTGCTGGATGACGGCCGTGGATGGCGCCGCCTTCGGGGACGCGCCAGTCTTCGGCGTCAGGGTCGCGGTGGTGACCGGCAGAGTCGGCTGCCTCATCGGTCCCACCGGCGCCGGCCCCTTCGGAGGGGCGAGGTAGGGCTGCACCTGCGGCTCGGGGACGCGCTTCGGCCGGGGCAGAGTGCGCACGTCCACGCGCTGCTTCACCTTGACCCGCGACAGCTTCCCCTCACCGTCCGCTCGCGACGGGCTGCTGGCCGTGGGGGGAACGCCGGGACGCGGCTCGGCCGCCGCCCCGCCGGCGGGTGCGGTCACCGTGAGCGTCACAGCAAGTGTGAGGAGCAGGGCGCGCGGCCAGCCGCGTACGGCGCGCATCACGCGTCGGTTCACTCGGAGAGGTCGTCTCGACGACACAAGATCCCCCCTTCAGCCCTGGTCCAAAGTGCGGTCCCGCCAGCGGATCGGCAACGGGCGGTCGTTGTCCTGCAGTAGCCGGTGATCACGGGTGTTTGTCTAGCGCAAGGACCACGGTGCCGGTTCCCGCTTGTAGTGCGGCGTGCCGACGCTTCCCCCTCACGGACCATGCCGGGCTGAGCAGCGGACAGGCAGGACATCAGCCGCTTCGCGCCCACCAGGTCACACTTCGCGCGCTACGGCACAGCACTGACAGAACCCAGCGCCGCACTGACATCTACTCTGCGCACGACAACCGGACTACCGGACGACACTCCGAGGCATTGGAAGAGTTGGGTAGGGGCTGACCGATAGATCTCAGGCAGCAAGTAGAAGGAGAGCTGCGTGAGGTCGTTGGATGACGTGGAACGGGATCCCGGTGCGATCCGTCTGCCGCGGTGGGGCAAGGTCGTGCCGTCGGACGGCGTGGTGCCCTGGCTCGTGGTCGATCCGGAGGGTGTGCCAGTCGAGCCCATTCGGCGGTACCTTCGGGACTTTGTCGCCCGGAACCGGCCCGGATCTGTACGCAGTTACGCGTACGCGTTGCTGCGGTGGTGGCGGTGGTTGCGCGTTGTTCAGGAGCTCGGCGACTGCGCACGGCCCTGCGGAACCCCGTGCCAGCACGAGCACTCGTGTTTCTCTGAACTTGCCGGTTGGGGCCCCTGGACCACCTCCAGGGCCTCGATAGAGTCGGGGTGATGACTGGGAACCGAGGCCGTTGGCCGAAGATCGATGAGGAACGCGGCGTCGAGGACGTGACGCTTCTGATCTTGGAGTGGCTGGGCGAGCAGGGTGTGAACGCCATGATCAGGATGGACGCCGAGAGACTGGCTGACAACGCGCCAGCGTGGACGTTCGCCGCCAGCGGTGGCCCGTTGACGCATGGGAAGCGGGCCGACGGGAGGACTGTTCAGCAGTGCATGTCCGTTGCTCTGGCCCGCCTGCGCGACTCCGGTCTGTCGGTTCCGTTCTGATCTTCGTCGGCCTTTGCTGAAGCTCGCCTTGAAGAACTCAGTTGAGGCGATCTGATTGCTGGAGGGCTGGTCAAGGCAGGAGCGGTCGGGTTGCGGTCCAGGTGACGAGTCGCTCGCGTACCGGGCCGTGTGCCAGGTAGCCGACCAGGCTTTCCAAATGAGCCGTCAGGTTCTTGTGTCGCCGCAGCTCGCGGATCTGCTCGGTGGGAAGGTCGCGCCAGCCCTCGGCGAGTCCAGCAGCCTGTGTGGGCGTGAAGGTCAGTGCATCGAGCGTGTCGGACGCCAGCGTCTCGGAAAGCCAGTCGGTGTCCGTGTCGTCGGGGCCCAGGCGGTCGATCACCCACATCCGGAGCATGAACTCCTGCTGAGCCACCCGCGCAGGGTGTCCCTCGGCGTGGTCGAGCATGCGCCGGTTCGCGAGCAGCGCCAGCTTCGCCCACTGGCGACGGGCTTCCTGGGGATGGCTGGAGTTGTAGGCCTGTCCCTGCGCGGCAACGCGTGCCGTTTCAAGTTGCTGGCCGCGGGCGTCATGGATGAACATCTGCAGCTGGTCGAGCGTCCACGTGCTCAGATCGCGGCCTGGTTCTTCTCGATGTGCGTCGCTACTCAAGGTCCCCGCTCCTGGTCGTAGGCATGCCCAGGCTGATGGTGGCCTTCTGGGACTGCCTGTCGATCTGGGCGAGCTTATCCTCGGCGCCGGCGAGGCTGACTTTGAGTCCTTCGATCTCGCCGAGCCAGCCCTCGCGCTCGGCCTCGGCGATGCGGGCGAGGAGGTTGTCGCGGATCTCCTCCAATCGGCCGCGCTGGGCCGGGTCCGGCCGAAGGAGCGAGCAACGAACACAAGCGTGTTCATGAACACAAGGGCTTGAAAAGGCGCGACCGCAGGTGCCGATGGAGACCTTGCGTTTCTCGAAGTGCGCGAGGAATGCGTCCCATTCCTCCTCGGTTGGGGTGCGGTACTCGTCGCTGGGCCGGGTGGCCCGGCGACGGGCGATGAAGGCGCGATGGGCCTCGATGGTCTCGGCGGGGTAGATCGCCTTGTAGCCCATCGTCGTGTCAAGACTCTTATGTCCGCAGATCACTTGGGCGATGTGCGGTGGCAAGCCATTCATGATGGCGTCGGTGACGAAGATCCTGCGGAAGTCGTGCGGGGAGAAGACGAGCGGTTCGCCGCCAGCATCGGTCAGGCCAGTGGCGGCCAGCGCGTTGATCAGAAGCTTGCGCAGTGCGGTCGGGGTGAAAGCGCGGTGTTCGGTGCCGATATCGCGCTGGAACAGCAGCGGCATCGGCGGGTTCCAGACCCGTTCGTGGACGTCGTAGGAGGTCACCAGGGGGATCGCGCCGCTGCCTCCTCTCAGGCGACGGATGATGCTGGAAAGGACGTCCGCCAGTTCCGGGCTGACCAGCAGGAGCCGTTCGCTGTCGGTCTTGGACGGGGCGACCTGCAGCAGGGGCACGACTTCGCCAGTGCTGGGGAGCCTGTACTCGGTGATGCTGTGGTGGGTCAGCTCCAGGAGCTCCTCGTTGCGGATGCCGGTCAGGCGCAGGACCTCGATCGCGGCGAAGGCCCAGAAGGCTTCGGTCTCCTCGTAGGTGAGGTTCCGCCGCCGCCCGGTCGAGGTCTCCTCGGCCCAGGTCAGGTGCCCGGCGGCCTTGGGTGCGACGGCTCTGCGCAAGGTTCCGCCGGTGTCGGGGATCAGATTCCCCGGCGGGGTGTGCTCGGCAGCAGCCAGTAGTTCGGCTGCGGCGCGTCGCCTGCGGTCGACGGTGTCGGTCAGCTCCGGCAGGAGGGGAAGCCGTTCGCGGGTGCGCTGGTCCATCCGGGCCTTGCGGTGTTTGCGGTCCTTGGCCTTGCTGATCTCCTCGTCGCTGATCGGGCAGGGCACTACCCACGGCGCCCAGCGGGCTGGCCAGTGGGCGATGTCCAGATAGAAGGCGCGGACGCGGATGAGCTCGTCCTTGGCGTTCAGCCTGGGGCTGGCGACCTCGACGGCGGAGCCGTCTGGACCGATCGTGGTGCGTTTCTTGGTGGCGATGTCTGTCTTCCAGGCTCGGGCCAGTATCGGTGCCAGCCGCAGGGAGTCGATGCCTGGTGAGAGCGCTTCTACCCGGGTCCAGAACAGCCCGGCCAGCGTCCGCGACATCGCGTCAAGGCTGGTGTAGTCCAAAGACGGCTGCCGTTCGCGCAGGTAGTCCACGATCAGGTCGCGGACTGGGCGGCACCGGATCGGATAGCGATCCACGAGTTCTTCGATGCTCAGTCGGCCGGCGGCGAGCCCGAATGCCCGGATCGTGGCCGGGGCGTCCTCAGGGAAGATCCCCAGGGCTCGCAGTCGAAGGTAGAAGTCGACTTTGCGCTGACCCCCGCGGACGTAGACCCGACGCAAGGTGTCAACCAGTTCCACGCAGTCGCCGACGGTGATGTTCGCGATCGATCCGCCTTTGCAGGCCAGGATCATTGCGATCCGGGTCGCCGTGAGGGTGGCCTCGCCTCGGGTGCCAGCTGGCCCGGACTCGGCCAGCTGTGCCAGCCGTGCGAACCCCTCGGGATCGCGGACCTCGGCCATGGCCGGAGCCAGGTGCTTGTGGGTGCGGGTGAGCATCCAGGCCAGGTCGGGACGGATGACATCGCCGCAGACCAGCATCAGCAGCCCGGAGGTCAGGTCGACGCGCTCGTACTGCGGCGACGGTCCACTCTGGCGCAAGAAGCGCAGCGGGAGATCTGTCCAGTCCGCGCCGGGGATCTCCTCGACGCCGCTCGTCTTCCATCGCTGCTGCCAGGTGTCTCCTGGGAGACTGGACAGCCAGCGCAGTAGTTTGGCGACCCCGCGCCGCCGCCCGGCCCGGGTGGCGTTGGCTGCTGGCAAGAATGGTGGCGCCGTCAGCCGATGCAGCACCTCATCCGCCAGCTGTGCTGTCGCCGGCCACCGCGCTTCCGCGGCGCGGGGCGGGAACCGTTCCCGCAGTACGTTGTTCCGTGCCCGGGCCTGCTCGACTGTTGCGTTCGCGGTCTGCAGTTGTCGGCGCGTCGAGTGCTTCGTGGTGGTGGTCATGAAGATCGCCCGAACAGCACGTTCAAGGATTCCGGGTCGTAGCCGGGTGCCGGAGGTGGCGGCACCGGCTCGGTGCGCCGGTCTGCCTGCCGGGCGTGGTGGGCCAGCACCTCGGCCACGACCTCGTCCTGGCGCAGCGCGAGGTAGATCTCGGTCGTGGTCAGATGCGCGTGCCCGAGGACCCACTGCACGTCGGTCAGCGTCAGCGCCGGGTCGCGCACCATGCGGGCGGCGGCGCTGTGACGAAGGTCGTGAAGGGTCCAGTCTGCGCCGAAGGTGGCGTTTACCCGCTCGAACATGCGGTGGGCGCCGTGGTAGGTCAGCGGCTGAAACGGACGCCGCAGCGTCCGCCACACTGGCTGCGTCCGGCCCCGCGGCACCAGCCCGTGCAGCTCTTGCTGGTAGAGCCGCAGCCATACGAACGCATCCGCCGAGGCTGGCACCTGATGCCGTGCTCGGGAGCCTTTCCGCACCACGCTGATCAGCTGCTGTCCCGGGGCGACGTCGCACTGCCGGACGCCGATCAGCTCCGAGGCCCGGACTCCGCTGGAGATCCAAAACGCGATCATGGCCCGGTCACGGTTCGACGGCAGCGCCGCGAACAGCGTGTTGAACCACTCGTCCGGGATCGAGCGCGGAATCCGGCGCGGAACCGTGGGTCGGTAGCGGCCGGTCCGTTCTGGCGCCCAGGCGTCCATCGGGTTGTGGTGTGCGTGCGCGCGGCCGGAACGGCGCCCCAGGTCCAGCGGGAACGGGTTGAGTAGCGGTCCGGATCCGGCGTCACGGTGCAGGTCGTAGAACCTGCGCAGCACCGTTTCGCTGTGGGCGACGGTCGACGGGGCATAGCCGAGCCCATGGCTCGTTTTCCCGGTCACCGGGTTCGGGGTGCCGACGGTGCGGGCCGGCCGCCGCTTGGCCGCGGTCGCTCGCGGCTTGGCCGCCAGCTGAATCCAGCAACTGAAGTCCCGAGCGTCCACGCGCGTCGCTCGGTCCCACGGCACTTGGATCGCGTGCAGGAACCGCCACCACCGCAACAGGTCCATGCCATAGGAGCGGACGGTTGCCGCCGCCTTCCCGGCTGCGAGCAGTTCCTGGAAGAACACCGCGACCGGTGCCACGGTCGCGCCGTCGGCGTTGACGAGCCGGTAGGGCTCGTACCGGTCGCCGGTCTCCACCAGCCGACCCCACCGAGGAACGGCCAACCTCGACAGATCCCGTTCGGGCACACGATCGTTCATCACGACCGCAGACCGTACTGGGCCGCAACCTCGCCTGTGCCCTGAACTGCGCAATCAGCGTGGCTCGTTCAGTCAACGGGGCCTGCGCTGCCCGATGCTGCGGGTTTCGCCCAGGCAGCGGCCCCGCCTGATGGAGATCATCCGCAACCTCGCCGAGCGCATCGCAGAAGCGCGGGCGAATGGCTGGCTCGGCGAGGTCCAAGGACTCCAAGTCAGCCTCACCAAGACCAAGGAGAAGCTCGTCGCCCTCGACCGCAGTCTGGAACGCAGCCGCCACACGAGCCACGGAGGTCCCACCGACCTCGGCATGCCCATCATCACCAGACCGCGATGACGGGTCTGCCCAAGCCCGCGCCTGCTGGCTCGGAGGAGTTATGAGAGGAAGTCCTGCCAGAATGCGACGGTCGCTCTCGGGTTCCAATCGTCAGGGGTGTGCGCGCTGAAATCGTCGAATTCGTGGTTGACGTAGTCGCCCAGGTCAGCACCGTAATAGATGATGTCGGTTCCCCAGATCGACAGGACTGGGTGGCCGTGGGACCCGTGACCAGCGGGCAGGAATCGGTGCGCGTATACGGGAACGAGCTTCGGCACCCGGGCCAGCATCGTCTTGGCCTCGCGGACCGCATCATCGGCACCTGCTGGCCGCTGTCCCCATCCTGGATGCCAGTAGCCATGCTGGACCGCCACGACGATGCCTTCGACCGGCCATTCAAGTTGCTCCCGCAGCTTCGCAGGATCGCCATGGCGCCAGTCAGGCCACGGATTCCCCCAGGTAGCCCCTTCCTCGGGCGGCTGGCTCACCGGCAACCCGGCTGCCAGGAAGGCGCGGTGGTCGTCGGCGAACTCGAATCCGTACTCTTCTTCAATGCGCCGCAACTCGGCGTCGCTCAGGCCGGGCTCTATCTCACAGCAGTCGGCGGCGGCCAGCAGTTGCGCGGCCTCTGCCCCCAGCTTCATTCCCTCAGGCGTCATCACACTTCGAACAGTAGCTTCCCGAGGTCCTTGAGGTCAGGCGGGTATTGAGGGCCTGTGACCTGGCATGATGCCGACCCGATGTGGCTCAGCGTCGCAGGCAAGAGAACGCTCTGCCCCGCCACTGCCCGTAGTCCGGATAAGCCTGCATCCGCTGCCCGGTCCTCCAGATCGATCCACGCCAGCGTGGCCGCCTCATCGAGATCATCCAGAACCTCCGCGACCGCATCCGCGAGGCCCGCGGTAACGGCTGGCTCGGAGAGGTCGAAGGACTCCAGGTCAGCCTCGACGCCGCGTCGGCCAAGCTCAACAGCCTCAAGAACATCCCCGCCGACGGACGCCCTCAACTGGTCGACCTCGGGATGCCCGTCTTCACTGGCAACGTGCCAACGCCTTAAGACGTCATCTCATTTGGCGTGCTGTGTAGGCTGTCGATCGTGGCGGGAATTGTTGAGCGGCTGGTGCCGGATGAGTTGTGGGAGCTGTT
>NZ_JBEZWL010000110.1:0-24764 GCF_040648015.1 Streptomyces sp. NPDC029216
GGCAAGCACGCGAAGCTCCTGGCGGACATGGGTGATCTTGGTCGAGAACCCGTCTACCAGGAGCTTCGTTGTTGCGTACAGCCCTTGGCCCCCAATAGGCCGACACCGCAGTCAGGTTGGAAAAGGCTCAGTGAGCGGAGAGAGCGATCACGAGAACAGCTACGAGGATGACGAGCGTGAGCAGGCCTGCCGCCCCGAGGACGATCAGCACGGTGAGGTTGGTGATCAAGCTGCCTGCGGCTCTCCAGCCAAGTGGCGTCAGGCCCGCGATGCGCTGTGTTCGCTTGGTGCCGGAAGCCGGCCGACCGGCGGCGTATTCGTCCCTGAGGTCTTGCCCGTCGTCCTGGTAGTCGGCTATCAGTGCGGCCCAGCTGTCGGGCGGCGCTGCTGCAGCCGCATGGAGCCGCCGGCGCGGGGTTTCATACTGCTCGGCCAGAACGCGCAATGCTGCCGCGGTGGGCCGGTCGGCCGGGTTTGCGGCCAGGCACGCTTCTGCAAGCTGACGTAGTGGGGCGGGGACGTAGGTGAGATCGACTGACGCCCGGGACACGAGTGCCAGGAGGCGCACCGGGTCACCGGTATCGGGGTAGGGGGGCTTGCCGGAGGCCAGGGTGCAGAGCGTGGCGCCCAATGCCCAGATGTCACACGCGGCTGTGGCCGGTTCACCGCCTGCCTGTTCGGGGGCGATGTAGGCGGTGGTGCCGAGCGTGAGATGGGTGCGGGTCACGTCGGTGGCATGGGAGATGCCGAAGTCGATGAGTCGTATCCCCTGGGAGGTCAGCAGGATGTTGTGCGGCTTGAGGTCGCGGTGTACCACGCCGGCGGAATGCAGCGATTCCAAAGCGGTGGCGCAGTCGGCGACGATGTTGGCGACGGCGGCGGGATGAGCGATCCCGCAGCGTGTCACGAGCTCGCCCAGGGATGGCGCTGCGACGTACTCCGTCGCGAGCCAAGGTAGAGGGGCGTCCGGATCGGCGTCGAAGACCCGGGCCGTTCGGAGTCCGGCCGCCCGTCTCGCGATCTTGACTTCGCGGGCGAACCGGGCCCGGTCCGCGTCGGTCGTCAGGCCTTCGACCAGAAGGGTCTTGACGGCATATAGCCCCTCGCTCCCGCTGCGGGTCGCAAGGTAGACGCGCCCCATGCCGCCCGCGCCGATGCGTCCGAGAAGCCGGTACGGGCCCAGTGAGGCGGGGTCTGCCCGGTGGAGCGGCCGTAGGATCACACTGTCGTCAGGCACAGCATCCTTCCCCGGTCAGGAAACTTGTAGCGGACCCGTGTTTGCCGGGGGCAGGCCGTATCGGACAGCCCGTACTTCAACACGCGCAGAATCGCGAGGCCGGCCGGGGCGGTATCCGAACACGTGACGGTCGTGGCGAAGACGGGCCCGTTCATCAGCGGCGTGACCTCTGTGAGGGCTGCGAGGGCGGGCTGAGGACCGATCACACACTCGTCCGGATGGAATATCCGCTCGAGGCAAAGGCTGACGGTGCCTGCCCGACTGGACCGGTTCCAGGTCACCGCGGCGGAGGGAGCCCCGCAGCGATCCACTGTTCCCTTGTTGCTGGAGGAGATGACGCGCCAGCGCGCACCGGGAGCGCCGCAATCGGTGGTTTCGGGTGAGGGGGCGAGCCACTGGCCCGCAGGATCGAGGCCGGTCGGGGTGCAGTCGCCGGCCTTGATCCCGGCGAATGCCCGGTCGATCGGCCCGGGCTGTTCGGCCTGCTGGTTCTCGTAATAGCCGTAGGCCAATACGCCGCCGAGTAACAACAGAGCGGTAGCCATCAGCCCTTGTACGGACCGCACGAAGACAATCTCACCCCGGCTCCGCGCCCCTGCGAGGAGCTTGTCGGGTTGCGGCGTCTCGTCTTCGGGGGTGGTGGCCAGGTGTGCCGTCGGGTCCGGGGCGGCCTCTGCGGCAGGCGCTGCCGCGCCCGGCGGGGACGGCAGGCTTTCTTCGGACCTCGCGAGCCGCTCGGGCGAGGCGTCGGCCGCACGGAGGGCCGCCCTGGGATCGGCTGCGAGCTCGCGGCCCTGGCGCGCGTACGCTTCGATGATCACGTTCCACGAACTGGGCAGCCAACCTTCCGTACTTGCCAGGGTGGGCATTTCGGCCAGTGCGGCCGTGAGGGTGTCCACCAGCTCTCGGCCGCCGGCCGGTCGCCGGGCCGCAACGCGAGGCAGTCCCTCACCAGCGGCGCGAGTTCACCGGGCAGCCCCGTCAGGTCGACATCCGCCTCCGCCACATACGTCAGCAGTGCCAGCATCTCCATACCGGCCGGGTAAGGGGGGCGGCCGACGAGGAGGTGGAAGAGCGTCGCACCCAGTGAGTAGATGTCCGACGCTGCCGTCGAAGGCTCACCACGTGCCTGCTCCGGCGAGGTGAAGGCCACCGTGCCCAACGTCAGCTGCGTACGCGTCAGATCCGCCGCGTGGGAGATCCCGAAGTCGATCAGCCGCGGACCATTCAGGGGCAACAGCAGATTCTGGGGCTTCACGTCCCGATGCACAATGCCGTGCCGATGGAGCTCACCAACCGCTTCCACAGCGCCACGCGTCACCCACCGGGCCGCAGGGCCGGCCAGGATCCCGGCCTTCATGACGAGCTCCGCCAACGAGGGCGCCGGAATATATTCGAAAGCGAGCCACGGCCACTCAGCTTCGGCATCCGCTCCCAGTACCCGCGCGGTACGCAGGCCTTCCGCCCGCCGGGCCACCTTCACTTCACGCGCGAAGCGTCTGCGGTCCACGGCACTGATTTCGGCCTGCGCCAGCGGAGACTTGATGGCCACCAGCATACCGTCAGTAAGTGATCTACCCAGGTAGACCCGCCCCATGCCACCGGCTGACAGCCGACCGATCAACGGGAAGCGGCCGAGCCTGACCGGATCACCGTCTTCCAGGGGCTGAACGTCCGCTGCGCTCGTTAACTCCCCCACCCCGGGTTCCCTCCGATGGTCGCGTGTCACGAGCATGAAGGTGAAATCCTACGTCCGGACAGACAGGGAGCGCTTGCGTTCAGCGTACGAATGGGAATCGCCGCCCCAACGCCGAGAAGGACCGAAGGGCCGACTGAACTCCAGGAACCTGGAAGACCACGAAGCTGCGCTCACGGGACCTGTTAGGCCTCGTCCCACTCACCGCCGTCGCGGCCGTGCCTCTGGGGGCCGTCTCACCGGTCAGGGGAGCGACGGGCCGGCCGCGCCGACACCAGCCGGGCCTGCTGCTCGGCGTTCAGTTGTGTCCAGTCCTGCCGTTGGCTGGCCAGCCAACGGCCGACGTCCTCGCCGTGCCGGGTCACCCCGGAGAGATGGCCTTCAGACGGGTCCCTTCGTCAAGGAGCTGGGCGAGGTAGGTGGCGTGCCGCTGCCAGTCCACCGTCCGCCCCAGCAGGCCGGGGTCCCAGTCGGCGTCGATCGCGGCCAGGGCCGCGTCACGCCGCTCGGCGCGCACGGGGTGCTGGAGCCGGACCGAGCGGGTGCTGCTGACCTACGACCAGGTTCGGTCCTACGAGCTGCCCGAGACCGAGGGAAAGCGCGGCGACCCCCGGTGGCCGGCCTTCGCTCGCCGCTACAGCTTTGCCCCCCGCCGCCCGGTGCAGTGGGAGGTGGAAGCGCTGGAGCCGGACGAACTCCACCGCCTGGGCCTCGCCGCCGTCGACCCGTACATCAACCGCGACGTCCTCGCGCAGCAGATCGCCCGCGAGAACAGCAGCGCCGCGCCCTGGAGGATTTTGCTGGTCGGTGGGGAGCGGCGGGTGAGGAGCGGCTCCTAGGCGGTGGCCTGTGCGGCTGGAGCGAAGCGCAGCAGGTCGGCCCTGGCCTGGCACGCCGGGTAAGCGGCGTCCGACGGCGCCGCGGACGAGGGCATAGGGAGTGACGCAGAAGGCGCCGAGGGTGGCGGCGACGATCAGGGTGAGGAACAGCCAGTAGTCGAAGCCGTGGCCGTCGGAGGAGGCGAGGAGATACCCGTACGTGCGGGTGGCGAGGATGCCGGTGCTGGCGATCCCGGCAGCCCATCCCAGCACGGTGAGTCCGAGGCCGAGACCGACGAAGGCCCAGAACAGGGTGGGGCCAGCCACGACCGCGATGGCCAGGAACACCGGGTAGTCGATGTCCCGGCCGCCGTTTCCATTGGAATCGGCGGCCGGTTGCGCAGCGGTGCCGGGCAGCACGATGGCGGAATCGTCGGCGCCCTGCTTCACGGGCCGCAGCCCGGGAGCCCGGGGCGGATCAGTCAATCAGCTTGACGTTTAACCCCTGCGCTCAAGCCCGGTGCGAGTTGGCTTTGCCGGTCAGCGGATGATGGCGGGCATGGAGAGCGTGGTTGAGAAGATCAAGGTCTGGTTCCGGTTCGTGCCGCGTGAGGGGTGGTTCCCGCAGGACACCGAGGGTCTGGGGGCAACGGATCTGGGAGACAGCACGGCCCGGATCGAAAACGCCCCATTCCTTCAGGGCGGGGTGGCCGAGGGCGACGTGGTGCGCTACCAGACCGGCTCCGACGGGCTCCACTGGGCTGTCGGGCGGGTCAGTTCCTCCGGCAACTGCACGATCCGTGTCGTGCCCGTACCCAGCGGTCCCCTCGGCAGAAGCCCGCAGGCGGTCCATCAGCGACTTTCGGCGTTCGGCCTCGGAGGAGAGGTCTTCAGCGAGGACTTCCCCATGGTGGCTTTGACCGTGCCGGCAGGCACGGACTTCGCCGGGATCAAGGCACTCCTGGCGCAGGGGCAGGCAGAGGGATGGTGGCACTACGAGGTCGGATGTGGCACCGACGAGTGGTGGAACACCTGAGGTCTATCCAGTTCGTCGGGGTTTGGCGCCGACCTTGTGGTGCATCGGCCGGGCGTAGGACTCGCCGGTCGCAAGGACCCGCCCGACGTCGTAGGGGGTGGCAGGCCGTCGATTCTTCGAGCCGGCAGGGCGCCCGGGTCCCGGCCGAGAATCTCCCCGTCGCAGCGCACCCGGCGGCCGCCCTGGGCGTCCGGTGGATAGACGACTACACGCGGGGCGGGGCTCATCCCTTCACCCTGCCGGTGCCCGGTCACTCCAGCGCTCCGAGAGCGGTGTCGGGCCGGCAGTGGATGCAGGCGGGCACGCCCTCGGCCGGCAGGCGCCGTATCTGCTCCGGGTCGGCGGGGGCGCAGCGGTTGCCGGTGTCCCAGCAGTCCCCGGTGTGCACGCGGGCGGGAAGCCGGCTGACGCCGATCCCGCGTTCTACCAGCCATGCCGGGGGCTCGGGCGGCGGCTGCTGCGGGGTGGTGGCGGCCTCGCGTTCCTCGGCGGCGGTCATCGGGTTCGCCGGTCGCCCGTCTCCGGATCCAGACTGATCGCGTTGAACCGCTCGCCGCTCGGCTCGGCCCACACCCGGCGGAAGACCTCGTCCGCGCCGAGTCCGGTCAGCGCGAGCGCCAGGACGAACGGTTTGGACACCGACTGGACCGTGAACGCTTGTCCGTCTCGCCCGCCTGATTGCGATGCCCGTCCGCACTCGTCAGCGCCATGCCGAAGTCCGCGGGCTCCGCCCGCGCCAGAGGCGGCATGTACATGACGACGTGCCCGCTGTTCAGTTCACGGAACCGTTCGCCAGCACGGCGTTCACTGCGTCGTACAGGACACGCTTTTCACCATGCGCTCATCCTTGTTTGGAACAACCGTTTCGCAGCGCAGGCGCATGGGGAACACGTCACGGAAGCAAGGCCGTCCCGAGCGGGAGACGTTGCCTACGTCATGTCGGCGGGCCGGTCTCGCCTGGCTTTGGGCTCCAGCCTCCTCTTCTTCGTGCCTTCGATCTCCTGGACCTCCCAGGGGCCGGAGACGACCGACGGTGCCTCGCCTGAGATCACGGAGGCGATGGGTTGGCCGTTCTCGTCGTAGACGGTGGCGACATCGGTCAGTTGCCAGAAGAGGTTGAGCTCGGGGTTTTCGCCGAGGTTCTGGTAGGTGCTGGAGACGAAGGACGTCGTCTGGGTGGACACGGTGAGCTGCTGGGTGGAGGTGGAGGACTCGCTCAGGGAGGCGGAGACGGATGCGCTGAACGGGCCCCAGCCGGCGCTGGCGCTCACGCCGACGGACGCGTTGGTGGTCTCGCTCTGCGAACTGCTCTCCTGCATGCCCTGGGTGACGGTGTAACTGACGGTCCGGGTCTCGCCGGGCGCGAGACTGTAGGACTCTCCCGTGCAGTGCCAGAACTGTTCGCGGGTGACGGCCACGCCGAGACCGACCTGGTCGTCCGCCAACGTGTTCACCGGGGTGCGGGTCGTGGTGCCGTGCTGGACGAGACCGGTGGCCACCAGGACGCTGGGGCCGTCCTGCGGGATGAGCATGTCCGCAGTGGGTTGGGGGATCGGTCCGATGTCGTTGGGGTCCAGCAGGTCGAACCCGGAGAAGGTGAGGGTGCTCTTGCCCGCGGGGTTCTGCAGCACGGCGGCGAAGGCGCCGGAGTAGTGGGACTTGGCCAGCCAGTAACTGCCGGCCCAACAGTCGCCAGTGATCACGACGTTGTCACCGTCGGCGTCCATGACGAGTCCGGGCAGGCCCGCGGTCCAGTTCCCGTCGCCGTCGGGCCCGCACAGGTTGCCGGACTGATCGACGTAGAAGACGTCGAGGGGGATGGAGAGGTCGTTGATGACGAGGACCGAGGCCCTGAACTCCTTGAGGGGTGAGACGAGGGTGCCCGCGAGGGCCGCTCGGTAGTTGTCGTTCATTCGCATGGTGAGCTCCGATCACCTGCCGCGCATTCGTGTGCGCGGCAGAGCCGCTCAGAAGTCGGGCTCGTCGGTGAGGTAGTAGATGCGCGTGCCGCGCTCGGTCTGTACCAGAGCCAGTGGCCCCTGCGTGGCCACCTTGGCAGCGGCCGGAAGGTCCAGACCGGCGGTCAGGTCCCACCACCGCCAGTCCGACCCCGGCCCTCTCCACAGGGAGAGGTGATTGTTCCAGTCCACGTAGGACACCCAGGGGCGGCCGTCAGTGGTCGCCGCGCATGCGACGGAGCTGTTCGCGGCCGCGGTCGTGAAGATCTCCTGGGTCGACCAGCCGTTCTCCCAGTTCGCCCAGAGCGGTTCGGATCCCTGGCCCAACAGTGCGACGCCCTTCGGGGTGCCGTCGGCCGGCGCGGCCGCCAGCGGACTTCCGTCCTTGAGCCGTCTGACACCCTGGCTGGCGAGGTTCCTCGCCGACCATCTGCCGTTCTCGTCCCCGTAACCCGCCATCTCGATGAGGCTGTCGTTGGTGTCCGCGTAGTAGACGTGCCGGTGGTCGCCGCCCCACCCTGTGGCGGCCAACCCACTGAGTGGGGAGGGGGAGGGGAGGTTCATGAACTTCGTGAGATCGGTGATCCGGCGTGGCGGCTTTCCGAATCCCTCCACCTCGATGACGTGGCCGTTCTTGTTGAAGAAGTAGACGAAGCGGCCTCGGCCGTTCTGCAGCGCGGCCATCGGGCTCGTCGCCGGCACCTTGGGGATGAAGTCGGCGATGTCGGAGTGCCAGGTGGGCTCGGACTTCACGGACTTCATGGACTTCAGGACGATGAGTCCGCCGCCCTCGTCTACGTAATAGACCATCATCGTTCCGGATCGCATGCCGCCGGTCGTCAGCGCACTGTTCCACCGGGCCGCGGGGACGCCGAGGTCGCTGGTGAGGTTGAGGAATTGCCAGCGGCTTCCGTCGGTCTTCAGCTCGATGACGGCGCCGTCGGCGTCCGCGTAGTAGACGCGCCGACTGTCCGAGCCCCAGCCGACGGCCGCGAAGCCGCTGGTCAGGGCCGGGAAGGGGGCTGGTCTGAGGATGCCGCGTCCCACGTCCCTGCCCGCGGCGATGTTGAGGTTGGTCCATTGGAACGAGCCATCCGGCTCCTGAGCCACTTCGATGACAGCCGTGTAGCCTCCGCCCTGGGTCACGCCCATGGGTCGGGCACCCGTTGTCGCCATGATCTCCTCCAGCTGTTGGTGGGTGCCCCCTGCTCTCGGGGTCCGTGGTGTGTGCCGCTGTTCGATCGGCCTGTCGCGGTGAGCCGAGGTACGAGGGGCCGCCTAGGCCGGCCGGACGGAGACGATCTCGGGAGTGCCGTGTCGGATTTCGGCGGGTGGGGCGGGCGGGTCCAGATCCTCCTTCGCCAGTTTGTCGACGTTGACGGGGCCCCAGACGACGGACGGGCCCGTGGCGGAGACGACTGACGCCAATGGGGTCCCTGTCTCGTCGAACACGGTAAGGACGTCGGTGAGTTGCCAGAACAGGCACATCCACCCGTGGCTGTCGTCGTTGGAGTACTGGTTCGACGTGAAGCTGGTCGTCTGGGTGGACACGGTGACCTGCTGGGACTTGGTCGAGGACTGGCTCAGGGAGGCGTTGACGGAGGCAGTGAACGGGCCCCAGCCGCCGCCGGCACTGGCACTGACCGACCCTGTCACCGTCCTGGTGTCGGACGAGCTTTCCTGCATCCCCTGAGTCTGCGTGTAGTCGACGGTCTTGTCCTCGCCCGCTGCCAGGCTGTAGGAGTTCGGCAGACGCTGCCAGAACTGCTCACGGGTGACGAACCTGTTCTTCTGCAGTGTCCCCGCCCCTACCAGGATCCTCGGTCCGTGCGGTGGGATGATCACGGAGCCGGTGGGTACGGGAGTCTCCCCGATGTCGTCCGGGTCCAGGAGGTCGCGGCCGGTGAGGGTCACGGCGGCGTTGTCCCGGTCGGCCCTCCAGACTGCCGCGAAAGCGCCCGAGTACCCGACCTTGGCGACGAAGTAGTAGGACCGGTCGAGGTTCTTCCAGGTGATGGTCGCTCCGGGGTCCAGGATCTGGCCCGGGTAGCCGGGGGCCAGCCTGTCCGTCCGCTTGTTGCGGCCGTACAGCAGGCCGTCGAACCCGACCCAGTACACCCATAGATGTACGGGCGTGCCGTTGGTGACCGTCATGTTCGTCCGGCTTCCGTTGTCCACGGAGGCGAGGGTTCCGTTCACGGCATCCTGATAGGTGTCGTTCATGCGCATGGGATGGTCCTCCCTTTCCCGGAGAGACGATCGGCGCCTGTCGTCCGCGACGGCGCGGCAGATGACCCGTCACTCCCCTCACCGCATCAAGTCCGGAAGGCGGGTGTCGTGCGCGGCCCGGCCCGACTGCCGTGCGGGCGGTCCCGTCGCGTGGCCGGGCGCACGGGCGCCGTCAGCGCCACGGGCGGCCACAGCGCCGGGGCGCCCGAGGCGTCTACTCCTCGCTCGTGTAGTAGACGCGCGGGCCGCTGGTGCAGATCGCGGTGATCGGGCTCGGAGCGCCGGTGGCGACAGCGGGAAGGTTCAGCTCGGCACCCAGGGAGTGGGAGGTCCACGTGTACCCCGACCCCTGCAGTTCGATCAGGCGGTTGTCGCCCTCACCGGGGTCGTCGGCGGCGCCCAGGTAGTACACCTGGGCCGCCGAGCGATCGGCACGTGCCACGGCGGCCAGTGAGCTGCCGGCGGCGGCCGCAGGAGTGCCCGCACCATCGTCGGCATTCACGCCCACACGGTTGACGCCCCAGCCACGGCCGTTGAACCCCACCTCGACCACCATCCGGTCGGCGTCCAAGTAGTAGAGCTGCGGATGGCCCTCGGCGGTCAGCAGGACCGCGAGCCGGCTGCCGGCTGCCGCGGCCGGGGCCCCGTAGACGGACAGGCTGCGTACCTGCCACACCACTCGGCCTTCCGGACGCTTCTTCGTACCCTCGATGACGGTGCGTTCCAGTTGTACGGGCCTGTCGCTCTCGTCGAGGAAGTACACACACCGGGAACCGGTACCGCAGATGCCCGCGGTCAACCGGCTGAGCGGGGCGGGAGTCGGGCACACCTCGATGCCGGACGTCAGATCGTCGACCGACCAGCCCTCTGTCCCGAGCCACGACGCCTCGACGATGTGGCTCCGCCCGTCCAGGTAGTAGACGTATTCGCCCTCTTCGGTGGTGACAGCGGACAGCGGACTGATCGACGAACCTCGCGGGGCGTCGTCGGACACGTCATAGGTCCACTCCCGCGACCGTTCCTCCAGCCGTACCAAGCGCCGACCGCCATCAAGCCGGCCGTCGTCGAAGTAGTAGACCCCCAGGCCCCCGACGTGTCCCGTCACCGCCAGCGCACTGCCCGCATCGGCGGTGGGGGCACCGATCTCGGTGGTGAACACCCGATATCCGTCCCACCGGCCGTCAGGCAGCGAAGGCTCGTACGACGCTCCGACCAGGCTTCTGTTCAGGTCCTGGTAAAAGACCCGCCGATCGTCCTCAGTCGATCCCACGGCCGCCAGCCCGCTCCCCGCGATCGCCACCGGACTGACCTGGCGCCACACGGGCCCACCATCGGACTCCGGGGAATCAGGTGCTTCCCCCTCGGAGAAATTGATATCCGAGTACCCCCATTTTCCGTCCTGTTCGGCCACCTCGATGATGCTGAAAACCTTCTCGGCCATCCTTCTCACGCGCCCGTTCCTTCCATCCGTCAGGCAAGGCCACGACAGCGGCCCCACTGCCCCGGCCACCTCCTACCGCTGCCCCACCCGGCGGAGTTCGGACCGGTGGCACCACCGCTGCCCTCCCTCCACGATGCACCTCCGAGGCAGCTGTCGCACGTGGAAGGGAGGGCCGATTGGCCGCTAAGCATGGGAAGTTGACGCGCTGGCCGAGAGCGCCCGCCTGGACGTCAGCACTCCCGCCGCGAGATGCGGGAAACCGTGAACGGTGGGTAGATGAATTGAGGGGCGCGCTGCCGACCGATCGGCCGGCAGTGACGGGTCGCCGTCAGGGCCGGCAGCGCTGGTGGGGGTCCCAGCACGGCGACAGGCACGTTCACCCTCCGTTGTCGCCCCACTGAGAAGGCGCATTGTCATGCGGCCTGGTCAAGGACGGGTATCGTGAAGGCATTCCCGAGCGATCGATTGCATGAGTCCGTAGCGCATTGGCTGTACGACCCGAATGTCGTCGGGCTCGACATGAGGCACAAGGTCACCGGTGGTCGGGTGACGCGCGAATGGGCAATCTGCGTACAGGTACTGGAAAAGAAGCCGACATCAGCACTCGCGGTGGGCGAGCTGCACATTCCGCCCACCGTGGAGACCTTGACAGTCGATCCGGGAACCTCCGCATTCAGAACGTACACGCCGACGGACGTGATAGAAGTCGAACCACCCACCCTCTGTAACGGATATTTGGGCTGGCATGCGCGCCCGGCCTGGGGCGGGCTCGGAATAGGTATTCGGTCCCATGACCGTACACAGTGGATCGACGGGACGATGACTGTCGCAAACTGGGGCGGCGTGCGCAGGATTTTCTCTGCAGGCCATTGCCTTAATACGCAAAGGTCGGACACTGGATTCGTGGTCAAGGAGAAGATGGAGCCGTCCAAGCCCATCTTCCAGCCTGGGCGCGAGCTGGAGCTACACCCTCCGGGCAAATGGAGTTCCAGAAGAATGAAAATCGGATTGGTGGAAAATTCCTACCCCCTCTTCATCTACCCAGTAGGCGACAAGGGGCCGTTCTACTTCAACACGTACGACGTCGCGTGGGCCATTCCGAAGAGCGGCGCGACAAGCTATGCGATCGGACCCGAGGGCCTATCCACTATTTGGCCCCAACCGAGCCAGAGTGTCAGAATCACCGACATTTCCACGATACCGCAGCAGGCGGATCTTGAAACATACAAAGGGTCCGCCTACGGACTCCGCGTGGGTTTCGTGGGGGTAAGGACCGGAATTCATGAAGGGCTCGTCAAAAATACTTATGCGCTCATGAAGGTAATTGCTGACGTTCAGCAGAACTTCTACTGCTTCAGGGACCTTGTGCGCGTAGAGCTTAATTCTGGCGGACTGCCTGATCATGGGGATTCGGGTTCGATGCTCGTCGGGCTCGGCAGCAAAATGGGGACGGGGCTAGGTATCCTCTGCTCAGTCAGCGCAAATGCAGCATATTTCTCGAGGATCCCTACTGCCAATCCAGGAGGCGCGCTGCTGCAACAGCCGAAGCACGATCCCGGCCCGCCGCCACCATGAAATTCTGAACTCATCGCCGACACAGGTCTGTTGTGGCATCGGTGTCACCAGGCCAGGCTTGCCCCTTGGCCGCGAGAGCGGGCCGGGGGGCCAGCGCGAAGCACCAGCTGGTGTGGTCGGCTGGCTCCTGTGTCCGCCGGGCTCCGGTCGGTGCAACGCCGCATTGTCGGGGCAACGCCTCATCAAGGATGGCAAGACCCGGCGCGACATCGTCCGACGCCTCAAATGCTGTGCTGCCCGGAAGGTCTTCCACCTGGCCGAACCCGTGGAGTCGTGCGCCATGGCATCCCGCACACGATTCCGGAGAAGAGCGACAGCCAGGCCGCCCGCCTGCGCAGAGGATCACGCGGCGGGCGGCCACCCGGATTCGACGAAGACCGCTACAAGAAGCGCAACACCGTGGAGAGGGCCATCAAACCGGCTCAAGCAGAACCGGGCAGTGAGCGGGAGAATGCCGAGCGTGTCGGGCTGCGTCCGAACCAGCTCAAGACCATCGAGATCCGCCTCGACACCGTCCGGGACCTCGCCCTCCACCTCCATGCCCAGGGCCACACCACCTGGGCGAGTGTGAGCGTCACCGACCTGGAGGCATTCCTGGCCCGCAATCCGGCTCGCAGGGCTTCCTGGCTCGCGGGGCTGCGGCAGTTCTTCTCCCACGCCCACCGCACCGGATTGGTGCTCCACAATCCCGCCGCAGCCGTGGGGGCACCGCAGTCTCGGGGCTTCAGGGGCTCCACCCTCACTCTCGACGAGCAGCGCGCTCTCTACCGCCGCTGGAGTGCTGGCAAGGATGTCCTCCCGCACGAGGCCTTAATCGGCCTGGCGGCCCTCCTCCACGCCGCCACCACGACCGAACTCCGCCGCCTCACCCTCGACCACATCAGCACTGGCCCCCGGACGGTCCGCTTCCCCGGGCGCGGCGTCGACCTTGCCCTCGACAGTGCCATGTGGAGAGCCCTGGAAGGCTGCCTCGCCCGCCGGAGCGCCTTGCACACGGACAACCCGCACGTACTGGTCACCCGGCTCACCAGAGTCACCACCCGCCCGGCCGGCGCGGCCCACATCCGAGACAGCCTCGCCCCGGTCGGCCTCCTCCCGCGTGTCCTGCGTTCCACACGGCTGCTCACCCTCGCCGACGAACTCGACGTCAAACAGTGTCGCTGAGGGGGAGGGCGGTTGCGGTATCGGTGGTCCGGTGAGCTGGGGTGTTGCAGGTCTGTGTGAGAACGGCTTCGCGGCTTCAGGTCTGGCTTGACCTGGAGTTGTTGCTGGTTGGGTGGGAAATTGTCAGCGTGTCCTGCGCCTGGAAGCCGCCCGGCAGGCCGAAATCGAGGCCGCTGCCGAACAGGAGCAGGCCCAGTCGGAACTCACCGAGGCCGTCGGCCTGCTGGACAAGGCCCGGCATGAAGCCGCGGCCGCGCGAGACGAGCTCGATGCGGCACGGCTGCGCGCGGAGATGGCCGAGAAGCTGGTCAATCGGGCGGCTACACGTCTTCATCAGGCAGAAGCAGCGGCGAAGAAGGCCGGCCAGGCTACTGCGGCCGCCACCCGCCACGTCAGGGAGATGGAGGCGGAGCAGGGGTGATTCCGAGTCGCTCGGCAGGGGCCGATGATGCTCCTATTGGCAGTCAAGGGAGCCGGGAACCTAGTGGTGGTCAGGTTCGGTAGGGGTGAAGCGCGACGCTCTCCGTTCCGACGCTGATCTCCACCCAGGACTCGTCCATGCTGCTGGGGATGGGTGATGCCAGGTCGAACAGCACGGACCAGTGGCCCATCTGGAGGTAGGCGGCTCCGTCGTCGGTCAGGTGAAGGCGGCCGCCCATGATCACCCGGTCGCCTTCCTGCCGGAGCTCCGGCTCGGTGTCAGCGCTCGGCCGGGTGTTCTGGCGCCAGTCGATGTCCGCGTCGACGGTCCATTCGATCAGGTGCTGGCCGTCGGCTTCTTGCGGATCACCGCACCAGAGCACAACGGCGGACCCGATGGGGGTGTGAACCCGAACGGTTATATGCGGCTGCGGGGGCTGCGGCAGGATCTCTGTGCGGACGAACATCGCCTCATCATCCATGACATCACGTCTCGGGACCGAGGAGTTGTCGGGCTCCCGGGGTAAAGCGGCGGTGAGCCAGTCTCGGTAGGCGCCTGCGAGGTCGTCGTCGCGGCGTGTGCCGCGTTCGATGCAGGAGATCACGGCAGGCCAGACATTGAAGTGCTCGGCGACGGTGGTCCGGGTGATGTTCTTGGCCTGGCGTGCCGGCCGCAGGTCGGAGACGTCCGGGACGCTGACCGGTGTCGTGAGGTAGCGGAAGATCTCCCGGGCGATCGCGCGCTTGAGGAGGCGGATGATCTCCTTCTTCGTGCGTCCGGCGGCGGTCTGCCGGGCGACGTATTCGCGGGTGCGGGCGTCGCTGGACATGCGGACGAGAGCGATGCGGTAGAGAGCAGCGTTGGCCCCGCGGTCGCCGCCGCGGGAGAGGCGGTGGCGGTTGGTCCTGCCGCTGGAGGCTGGGACGGGTGCGACGCCGCAGAGGGCTGCAAAGGATGCCTCAGTGCGCAGTCGGTCGGGGTTCCCGCCGGCGGTCACCAGAAGCTGGGCCGCAGTGTCCGGACCCACACCGAACGCGGCGCGGAGGCCGGGGTTGTGCTCGGTGGCGGCGGCGTCCAGGGCGGCGGTGAGGGTGTCGTGTTCCGCGGTCAGGGCCTGGACCCGGCGTGCGAGGGTCTTCAGCGCGGTCAGGAGGGCGACGCGTGGTCCGTCGCCGGTGGGACGGAGCCGGGAGAGGACATCGACCTGCGTCTTGCCGCGCAGGGCGGTGTACTGGACGCGGACGTCGTCCGGGGCGGTGATGAGGATGTGCGCGATCTGGTTCAGGGTCGCGGTGCGGGCCTTGACGGCCGAGCGGGCGGCGTTGTGTAACGCGCGTATGCCGCTTACGGTGTCGTCCTTGGGGACGACCGATGCCCGCCCGGACAGTGCGGCGCGGGCGGCCTCGTAGGCGTCGATGGGATCGGACTTGCCGATCCGGCGCCGCTCGGCCTTGTCGGGCCGGTTGACCTCGACCACGATGAGGCCCGCGCGGCGGGCGGCGCGGGTGAATTCGAGGCCATAGGTCGAGGTGCCTTCGACGCCGACGGCGGTCACGGTGCCGTGGGCGTTCAGGAATGCGATCGCCGCGGTGTATGCGGCTGCCGTGGTGGGGAACTCGGCGTCCGCGACGTGGCCGCCCCGGTCGGTGATGACAGCGACGTGGATTGTGTCCGCGTGAGAGTCCACTCCGCCGAATACCGCATCCAGTTCGGTGGCGGGCGTGGTCGTCGCTGTCATCCTGTGTGCTGCCTTCCTGGCGGGCGGTGACACCGGCCGGGTGGGTCAGACAGGACATTGAGGGGGCCTGTGGCCAAGCTCCTATCAGGTCATGCTCCACCTGGCCGGAGCCATGGAGAACGGGTTCCGGCGGTCGGACAGAACATCTACAAGACAGCCCAGCAGGGCGTCAGTCAGACCCTGAGCCACGACCACCGGAGCCCGCTACGAGTATCAATGTCAGACCCCTTGGGGCCGTCCCGGCCGCCCGCGGGCTGCCGGCGCGTGCTGGACGCGCCCGGCTCCGGGCCCTGCCCGTGGCGGACCGAGACGAGTCCTTCCACGGGCAGGGGCCTGGGAGCTGCGTCGGGTGGAGCGTCAGGGCTGGGGCGTCGCCCCGCCGGTCTCCGGCCAGTTGTCCCAGGGCCACAGTCCGCCGATCGCGTAGCGGCCCTGGGCGTCCGGGGTGACGCGCTCGGCGCCGGGGCTCGTCCCGGTAGGTCCGCGTCCCAGGTGAACGTGAGGGTGCCGTCGTACTCGAACGCTGCGGTGAGGCCGCAGTTGTCCCGGTGCAGGTCTTCGACGATGCGCTGCGCGGTCTCGCCGGTGAACAGGTAAGTGCCGTAGGAGGATCGCGGCGCTGTGGTGGGCTGTCCGGGGTAGGGCCCGTACTGCGTCCCATCGACCGTCAAGAGCTCAAGGGGCGCGGCTGCGGCGGACGCCTGGGGGGTTGGGCTCGGTGCGGCGTCACCCGGGTCTCCGGCGCGCAGGCAGGCAGGAGCGGGCACGACCGTCACGCTGTGGGCCGGCACCGCGTAGCGGGTGCGGCCGGTTCCTCCGGTCTCGCGTGGACGGGAGGTTCGAAGGACGTCGACGGTGATTCGTCCGGTGGGGCTGAAGCTGTGGACGACGCCTTCCACCATCTCGGTCGAGTGGCCGCTGCGGCCCCACTTCCGGGGGACGAGGACGTGGGCGCGGTGCGTGATCGGGGTTCCTCGCCAGTCGAGCATCAAGGCCATGGGGTACCTCCCGTGGGTGTGTTCGGGCCGGCGGGGTGCCACTCCCCGCCGGGGGCGGGGGTGGGGCGGCGCACCCCACCCCCGCGGGTGGTTGTTCGCTCAGGAGAGGCGGACGGGCATCAACAGGTGCTTGTAGCCCTGGCCAGCCATTTCGGGGCCCTCGGTGAAGAGTCCGGGCTTGCTGATCTGCCCCTTCTCCATCTCGCCCAGGTGCAGGGTGATGGTGTCGTCGGTGAATGTGCCGAGCGCGTCCAGCAGGAAGCTCGGGTTGAAGGCGGCGAGGCCGCCGCGCAGGTCTTCGCCGGTGCCGTGGGTGATGGTCGTCGGGATGGGCATGCCCTTGGTGCGGGCATCGCCTTCGGCCGTGTCCGGCCGGGGGCGAGCGTGAGGTTGCCGTCGGTGTCCCAGGCGAACACGACGGGGATGTTCCTGAGACCCTTGGCGGTTAGGACTCCCTGGGCCTTCTTCACGGCCCGGACGGTCGTGGCGCGGTCGAGCCGGACCGACGTCTCGCACGTCTCGGGGAACAGCTTCCCGTACTTGGGGAGACCGCCGTCCAGTGAGCGCACCGTGATGGTGATGGCGCCCAGCTACAGCGTGGCGCGGGCGGTGGGCAGGATGACCACAGGCTCCCCTTCGGCGTGATCAGCGGTGAGGAGACCGATGCCCACGGGGCCGTCGTGCGTCTTCAGCCGCTTGGCCAGGGCGGAGAGGGTGGCGGCCGGGATGAGCACGGTCAGCGGCTTCTTCGGCGGCTGCACGGTGGCGGTGACGGGGACTTCCGCGACGGCGAAGCGGTAGCGGTCCGTGGCGGCCATGGTGAGCGTCTCGCCGTCCAGCGTGACCTGGATGCAGGTGAGTACGGGCAGCGTGTCGTCGGTGCCCGCCGTGGGCAGTACGCGGTTGAGCTGGGCGAGGAAGGCCCGCGCGTCCATGGTGGCCATGGCGGGAGCGGCCTCCAGCGGCTGGGTGTACTCGTGGATGTCGTGCGTGGTGATGGGGGCCGTGAGGTGTTCGGTGGCCAGCAGGTCTCCGGCGAGCGAGACGCGGGTCTGGGCCGCGACGGCCTTGGTCTCCCCGGCGACCATGGCCGCGAGCGTCTTCTTCAGCTCCGGGAAGTCGAGGAGCGAGGAGCCCTTCCCGGCGGGCGTGGCGGCCGGGACCATGACCGACACCGCGGTGTCGAAGTCGTAGGCGCTGAAGACGACGTGGTTGCCGCCGGTCTCGATCAGCACACCGCGCTGTGCGGGCGGCTGCGCCTTCGGGGCAATTCCGAATTCGCCGGCGCCCTGGTATGCCTTGTCGGCCCAGCACTTGGGGCCGGCGTCGGTGAGTGCGTCGATGATGCCGTGGGTGCGGGCGGCGGTCAGGTCGTGGGTGGAGCCGGGCAGCGCGGGTGAGACCCACAGCAGGCGGCCGAACGGGTCGGTGAGGACCTGGACGTTCATGCCGTGACGTTTGTGCTTGCCCGAGTAGTACGGGTGTCGGCGGCGATCCGGTCGATCGGTGGCAGGGTGCCGTCGAGGATCACGAACGCCTTGGTCCGCGCGACGTGCATCGTGTCGGCCAGGGTGGGCGCGAGCGCGGCCGGTACGTCGACGGCCTCGCGTATGTAGCGGTACGCGGTCGCGATGCCGATCCCGAACCCGGCGGCGAGCTGGGCGTAGGTGTCACCGCACCGCAGATGGGCCAGGGCGAGGAGAGCCTGACGGCCGGCGGTCAGACGCCACCACCGGGTCCCGATCTCCCCTCGCGCGCCCATCCCGTTGAGGAAGGTCTGGTTGAACTCGGTGCTTTTGGCGTTGTCGCGGAAGGAGCGGTCCAGCTCTGCGTAGTCGGCTGCCGACACCTTGTCGCCGCTGTTGATGCGGGTGGCGATGTCCTCGGCATTGCGGGCCTCGTAGACCTCGATGTCGCCCTGTGCGTCGGCATTGAAGCCGTTGTAGGTTTCGTCGTTGCCCTTGCCGAAGGCGTCCTTGTTGCTGTCCACCACGACCGCCTCAAGAGCGATCTTGACCCCCTGATCGGCTTCGGAGACGGCCTTGACGCAGTCATTGATGTGCTGCTGCCACTTGGTGACCGCTTCACGTATGGTGGTCTGACCGTCCGGGTCGTGGTGGTAGGCGCTGCGTTCAGCGGGAGTCAGTTTGGCGTAGTCGAAGGTGACGTTGCCTTGCTCCGAGACGGTCATCCCCGCCTTGATGGCGTCCTCGCGCGCGGACTCGACGCGCTTCTTCAGGTCGGTGAACTGGGTGTGGGCGTCGCGCAGCAGGCTCGCGACTGCCTTGGCCTGGATCTGGGCGGCGGAGTACTCATACCGCGTGGCGGCGAAGCTGGTGTGGGCGACGCCTACGCTGACGCCGCTCCAGTCGGGACCCATGGTGATCGTCTGCACACTGTCGTGGTAGCGGGTCTCGACCTTCTTCAGTTCGTCGGCCATCTCCTCCCACTTACCCGCTGCCGTCACCAGCAGACCCAGATCAGTCGACATCACCTCGTGGTACGTCAGCATCTGCTCGCTCCCTCTCTACAGGTCGTTGAGCTTCGACGCGGTGCCCAGGGCACCGAACCCGTCGCCCGTGCCGATGTCGTTCCGCACGAACAGTCCCGAAGCGCCACGCAACGCCGTCTTTTCAGAACCGAGCCGGCCCATCAGAACCTTCACCTGCTGGTCCCACGTGTCCGCCACCTTCTTCAGGCCCAGGGCAGCGTCCCATCCCTCGAAGCCCTTGACCGCGGCGCTGGTGCTGTCGTCCGCCTGCTCCGTGGCCTTCTTGGTGTTCGGCTCCAGCTCGGTCTCGACGGTGTTCCCGGCCGACCTCTTCTGGGCCGGCGTCGACGCGAACGTCCCACCGTCACCGCCACCGCCGTCGGACGCCGGAACACCGTTGAGCCGCATCACCGTCTGCTCGGCGACCTTGCCTCTCTCACCGCTCCACTCCTGCGTGAAATCCCCCGACACGACCGCCCCCCATTCAACTCAAGTCATGCTTGCCTGCAGAGTGCCGAACCCCCCGTCCTCGCGGACGATCAGGAACCGGCGCTTGCGCACGCGGCCTGCGGGCCACCGCTGGGCGAGGACTGTCGTGTCCGACATTGCGGCATGGCAGCAACCGCCGGATACCGAACACCGGCACAGCCTGCTCGACATAAGACGTTCTTGATCCTTTCCCCCGCCTCGCGGCAGCGCATTGCCGTTGACCGGCAGTCTTTACCCGTCATTCGCTGCCGCTCCACGGCATCTTTCTGCCAGGGGCCGCCCCGGACCCGCGCCTGGGGTGCCGTCGGCGCGATCAGCAAGGAGGAGGCGCGGGGGAGGGACGGTAAGCACCGCAAGAGCAGCTGACAGGGTCGGCTCGAGCATGCGCGGGGTAAGGCTGGGTGTATCGGCTGGAAGGGCGCCGGCGCAGGCAACCCGCGTCGCCGCATGGGGCAGGGGTGGTCCTCAAACGGCCCGCAGCGCGGCCCGGGCGGCCTGCACGGGCGCGGGTCGCAGGGCCAGGGGCGGCCGGTCTGGTCGGGGAGCCTGCCGACGATGGTTTTGCCGCCGCGGCTGAAGCGGACAAAGGTGGCGGGGGCGACGTACCCGCCGCCGAGCCGTACGCGAGCAGCGCGCCGTCACGGCCGTGCGCAGCCGGCCGGTGCACCCGGCCGCGCTGCTCCTGGTCGTGCTCGTCCTGAAATGGTCGATGCTTCCACCGTGCCCGCCACTCCGCTCTACTCCCTGGTGATCAGCCCCACCGGTGACGGCCTGGTCCTCACCCTCGACGGCCAGGTACTCGCCTACGGAGCCGACCCCGGGGAGCTGCGCGCAGCCGGGCGGGACAAGCTGATCATCCTCGCCGCCCTTGCAGGCCGCCCGATCCGCGCCCGCGCCACAGAGCCGGACTCCCCGGCCCCGTGGTGGATGATCGTCACGCCCGATGGGGGAGTGCACGACGTGCCCTCACACCCCGCCCCGCCCCTCCCGCCGCCCAGGCCGGCCGCACCCCCGAGCGTCCCGCCGCACGCAGGCCCGCCTGAGGTCCACCGCGAAACGTGGGCCTTCCTGTGGGCCGCTCACGCGGCCGGCGACCTGCCCACCGGCGTCCGCCACGCTCACCGCCTGGAGGTCGAGCTGGAGACAGCACACGGGCCGCGCCACCCCTACACGATCACCGCCCTGACCGCCCGGGCCTGGCTCACTCTCTGTCAGCGCACGGACCCGGCCGCTACCGCCGATCTGCTAATCACCACAGCGTTGCGCCGTTGGCTTCGTTCACGTGAAGTAGCAGCGCTTGATCAGCAGTTTGGGCAGCAGTCGGCGATCTTGAGTGCTGCAGATGCTCACGAGAAATGACGTCGCCGTGGTGCGGTGCCACCGGAGTGCGACGGAAGCGGTCCGTCTCTTGATCACCGGTCGTTAGACTCCCGGAGTTCGGATGCTGTCGATGGACTGGAAGGCCAAGCCATGGACGATGGCCGTTGGGATGACTGGCCGGAACGGTGCGTCGGCACGGACTGCGACGTGCGGGTGGCCGTCAGCGCGATCCCGCGGGAGGTCAAGGACGGGTTCAGGTACGACGAGGTCCCCTGGCAGCGGTTCCGGCACTTCTACGGCCCGGGCGAGGAGATCCCCGGCCTGCTCGCCACGCTCGCGTCCGGGGACGCCGAAGCTGCCGACAGGGCCCTGTGGCAGCTCTGGACGAGTCTTCACCACCAGGGCGGCACGATCGCGGTGGGAGCACTGGCAGTGCCGTTCCTGCTCCGGATCGGGGCGACCGCGCGCCCCGAACTCCGTGCCCAAACCCTTCGCCTGGTCGCCGAGATCGGCCGGTGTCAGCACATGGGGGACGGATCGCGGGAGGGCCTGCTCCAGGTCGCCGAGGAGCCGTTGATGATCGAGGGCAGCACGATGTGCCCGGTGGACTGGACGATCCAGGCCGCCCGTCAGGCCGTCACGGACGACCTGCACCTTCTGCTCCCGCTTCTCTCCGACCCCGACCCCGAGGTCCGCTCCGTGACCGCCTACGTCCTGGCGGCGGCGACCGGCGAGCTTTCACACGTCTCCTCTGCTCTGCAGTCCAGGCTGGCGAAGGAAGACAATGCGGTGGTCCGGGTGAGCCTGATCCTGGCGATCGCCCAGCTCGCCCGCGAACACCAGGATGAACACGCTCCCAGGTGGGCCCGGGGCCTGTGGTCGGATCCCGGACGACCGTCCGAGGTCCGCATCGGCGCCGGCCTGGCCTGGCTGTGCTTGGTCACCGACCCCGCCCCCGACGAACTCCGCGCCCTCCTCACCGACCCCGGCACCCGTCAATACGACGGCCTGCTCCAGCCGGTGCCATGGCTCACCTGGATCGACCCCACCGGCGTCGGGCTGCGCAGCTGCATCGACGAAATGCTCACGGCGAACAGCCCCGAAACAGTGCTTGACGATCCTTGGGGTGGAGGACCATCAAGCTGAACCATGCACGGTCAGCCGGCTTTGACGGGCGCTGCGGTCCGCGCCCGGGTCGAGGCGAGGCGGTAGGAGTCGGTGCCGGTCTCGATGATGGTGCCGTTGAAGGTGAGGCGGTCGACGATGGCCGCGCAGAGGCGGGGGTCGGTGAAGGTCTTGGTCCAGCCGCCGAAGGACTCGTTGGAGGCGATGGCGACGCTGTTCTTCTCCTCGCGTTCGGTCAGGACCTGGAAGAGGAGTTCGGCGCCGTGGCGGTCGAGTTCCATGTAGCCGAGTTCGTCGATGCAGAGGAGGTCGACGCGGCGGCCGTAGCGGGCGATGGTCTTGTTCAGCTGCTTTTCGTCGGCGGCCTCGACCAGCTCGTTCACCAGCTTGGTGGCGAGGGTGTAGCGGACGCGGTAGCCCTGCATTGCGGCCTCGGTGCCCAGGGCGATGAGCATGTGGGACTTGCCGGTGCCGGAGTCGCCGATCAGGCAGAGAGGCTGGCTCTTCTTGATCCACTCGCAGCTGGCGAGGGTGTTGACCACGGCGGGGTCGATGTTGGGGTTGGCGTCGAAGTCGAAGGTCCGCAGCGACTTGTCTCGGGGGAACCCGGCGGCCTTGATCCGGCGCTCCGAGCGGCGTCGGGCCCGATCGTCGCATTCAGTCATCAGAAGCTCGGCGAGGAAGCCCCGGTAGGTCATCTGGTCCTTCGCGGCCCGGTCGGCGATCTCGGCGAACTCGTTCCGGATCGACGGCAGCCGCAGCAGCCGGCAGGCGGTGTCGATGGCCGTGGTCGCGGCCTGCTCGGTCAGGTTCCGCTGGCGGGGCAGGGTCATGGCGCTTCTCCCTCTCGCAGGTCACCGCCGCCGGAACGTCACGGTTGCCGCTCCCGGCCCAGCAGCCGACCTCGGCGCCGGGGCCTCGGCAGCGGTGGGTTCATCCTCGGTCTGGGCCGCTTTGCGGGCCTCCAGCGCGACCGCGTCCGCAGTCAGCGCCCCAGCCCGTAGCGCGGTCGCCAGGCCGGCGACGATGTGCTCGTGCGCGAGGTGGCGTCCCAGCAGCAGTACCTCGATCAGCGCCCGGGTGCCCTCGGCGTCGCCGTGCGCCCGGACCGCCGCGGCCCACCAGGCGTCGTGGACCGGGGTGAACTTTCCCGCGGAGCGGGCCTGGTCAAGTGCGGTCGCGCCGGGGAAGGCTCCCGGCTTGCGGATCAGGGTTTCCAGGTAGTGGTCCAGCTCCAGCCGGCAGCTGCCCTTGGCGATCAACCGCTCGTGCCGGGTAACTCAACGTTCTTGTCGTAGACCACCAGGTGGGAGGCATGCAAGAGCACCCGGGCGCGCTTGCCGATCAGCCTCACCGGCACCGAGTAGCGGTTAGTGCGGACCGTGATCTGGCCGTAGCGGTCGACCCGCGGGGTGAACATCCGCCCCGTCTCGAACGGGTCCTCCGGCAACGGCAGCAGCCGAGGGCGCTCGTCCTCGAAGTACTCGTCGATCGTCCGTGTTCTCGACCCGATCCGGCGCCGTCCGTCGTGCCGGTCCCACTGCTCGACCAGCTCGTTCAGCTCCGCCAGCGAGTCGACTTCCGGCACCGGGACGAAGTGGTTGCGGCGGAAGTAGCCGATCTGGCCCTCGACGCCGCCCTTCTCGTGGGCTCCCTCGATGCCGGGCCGGCAGTAGAAGCTCTCGATCCCGAAGTGTGATTTGAAGGCGATCCACCGGTCGGCCTCCACCCGTGCCCGGCTCAGCCCAAGCACCCGGGCGACGGCCGCCTTGAGGTTGTCGTAGCGGACTTTGCTCCGAGGAACCCCGCCCAGTGTCCGCAGCACGTGGACGTGGCCCTCGAAGAACGCCTCCTGCCCGCAGGAGGCGAAGACGCGGTGGACGGCCTTGCCCGAGTAGGACAGGCGGAAGGAGAACAGATAGCAGGTCACCACCTCGCCGGCGAGCTTCACCGTCACGTCGCCGAAGTCGACCTCGGCCTCCATGCCGGGCTGGTGGGTCTGCGGGACGAACGCCTCGATCGGAGCCTTGCCCGATTCCACGAGGATCTGCGGCTTGCGGTCGGCGACGTAGCGGCGGACCTGCTGGTAGGAGACATCGGCGCCGTGCTCCTCGACCAGGCAGTGAAAGATCCGAGTGACCGTGTGCCGCTGCTTGCGCGGCGCGTCCAGGTCGGCCCGAAGGATCCCGTCGACCGTCGCCTTGTACGGGTCCAGCGCGGTCGCCCGGGGCAGGAGCTTCTTCCTCGGCTCCGGCCAGACCGAGTCCACGGCCTTCCTGATCGTCCGCCACGACACGTTGTACTTGCGCGAGATCTCCCGCATCGTCATGCCGTCTCGGTGGTCGCGCCGGATCGCGGCGTACAGCTCGACCTTCGACATCGGCGGCATGACCAGGGCCTTTCACCAGGAGCACTCCGATGCTGGCCTGGCAAGTACCCCGGTGACGTCGAAACTCGGGTTCTGGCTCACTTTCCGTGGAGGGCTGACTGACCGTAATGTCATGTGCTCGCGACGCTGGCCGGTATGACCAGCAGGGAGGGGCTGCATTGAGCCAGTACTACGACATGGGTGACCAGACCCTTTGGAACCCGTCCAACGGGGCCTCCCGGCTGTTCATGAGCCAGGTGAGCGTCTACCAAGCCGAACTGGGTCTGCCGTCCGGCATCGGCCCCATGCAGGCTGACGAGTGCCAGATCGACCCTCTCGTGTTCAAGGAGTTTGTCGACGCCCTGCTCGCGTGGCACCGGAGAACGAGTCACGCAGTCATGGTTGGCCTGTCCGAGGGCTTCGTCGCCACGGTGCTGGTCTTGGCGGAGAGGGCAGGCATCGAGGTGAACTGGCTGCCAGCAGGCGTCGCCGAGGACGGCGGCCTCAAGGATGTTCAGGTGTCGGCGGCCCCGGTTTCCTCTGAGGGGGCTTGGGCAGCCGCCCTTAAGACGTCATCTCATTTGGCGTGCTGTGTAGGCTGTCGATCGTGGCGGGAATTGTTGAGCGGCTGGTGCCGGATGAGTTGTGGGAGCTGTTCCA
>NZ_JBEZWL010000111.1:0-24319 GCF_040648015.1 Streptomyces sp. NPDC029216
CCCTCCCCCTCCCCCTCCCCCTCCCCCTCCCCCCTCCCCCTACCCCTACCCCCCCAACACCCGCGACACCGAATAGATCAGCAGCCCCGCCAGGGCGCCCACCACCGTGCCGTTGATGCGGATGAACTGGAGGTCGCGGCCGATGTGGGCCTCGATCTTGCGGGAGGTGTGTTCCGCGTCCCAGGCCGCCACCGTGTCCGTGATCAGCGAGGTGATCTCCGCGCGGTACGTCGTGACGACGTACACCAGCGCGCCCTCGATCCAGCCCTCCACCTTCCCCTGCAGCCGGCCGTCCGTGGCCAGTCTCGCGCCCAGGGACATCAGCGAGGACCTGACCCGCAGCCGCAGCTCGCTGCGCTCGTCCTCCGCCGCCGAGATGATCATCGAGCGGACCGCCGTCCACGCCGAGGCGATCACGTCCTGGACCTCGCCCCGCGCCAGGATCTCGGACTTCAGCCGCTCCACCCGGGCCCGCGTCTCCGTGTCCGACTGGAGGTCCGCCGCGAAGTCCGTCAGGAAGCGGTCCACCGCCCCCCGCGCCGGGTGGCCCGGCATGTCGCGCATCTCCGTGACGAACCGCAGCAGCTCCTTGTGCACGCGGTCGCCGATCTTCCGGTCGACGAACCGCGGGGTCCAGCCGGGGGCCCCGCCCTGGACGGCGTCCACGACCGACTCCCCGTGGGTGACCAGCCAGTCGTGGGCCTTGGCGCAGATCAGGTCCACCGCCCGGTGGTGGCCGCCGTCGGCGACGACGCGCTCCAGGGTCTTGCCGAGGCCCGGCGCGATCTCCGCCGCCTCCGCCCTGCGCGTGATCGCCTCGCCCACGACGGCCTGCACGTCGGAGTCACGGAGCACCGTCAGGGCCCCGCGCAGGGCGGTGGCCAGTTCGGCCGTGACCCGGTCGGCGTGCTCGGGCTCGGCCAGCCAGGACCCGAGCCGGCCGCCGATGCCCAGCGCGCGGAGGCGGGCGCGTACGACCTCCGCGGACAGGAAGTTCTCGCCGACGAACTCCCCCAGCGAGATCCCCAGCTGGTCCTTCTTCGTCGGAATGATCGCCGTGTGGGGGATCGGCAGGCCCAGCGGCCGCCGGAAGAGGGCCGTGACGGCGAACCAGTCCGCGAGGGCGCCGACCATGCCCGCCTCCGCCGCGGCGGCCACGTACCCGGCCCATCCGCCCGCACCCCAGGCCTGCCGGGCGCACGTGGCCAGGACGTAGACCACGGCGACCAGGATCAGCAGGCCCGTGGCCGTGGTCTTCATACGACGGACGCCACGCCGCCGCTCCTCGTCCGCCTCGCTGAAGACGAACGCGCCACGCACGGGCGGCGCCGCCCCTGCGGCCGGCGCTGACGTCGGCGTTGCCGCCACCTCATCCTTCACGTGCTGCTCCTGCCTCCCCCGATGGCCGGTTTTGTCTGCATAGCATCCGACTCCCGGGAGGCCCCCGGAGTTCCCGGCGCGCCGCAACCGGGGTCCGGGCAGCGGTCAGAGCTCCTTGTGGACGTCGTCCCCGCCCAGCTTCTTCCCGCCCTTGGGCTCCTTGGGCGGCTTCGGCGACTTGACCTTGACCGCCACCCCGCCCCAGAAGGCGAGGCCGTTGACGACCACCCGCGGAGCGCCCGGTTCCGGGCGGTTCTCCAGGGAGCGGCCCTGGTCGAAGCCGCCCATGATGCCGATGCCCCGTACGTCGACCTCGACGCCCGGCGGGACCGTGATCTCGATGCCGCCCATGATGGCCACGCAGGTGATGACGACCTCGGGCGCCGCGAAGTCGGCCTCGCGCAGGTCCAGCTCGCCGCCGCCCCAGAAGGCCACCGCGTTGAACTGCGCGGGCACCGTCCAGCGCCCCTTGCGCTGGAACCCGGACATGACCGCGACCGCCGACGAGGAGCCCGCCGCACCGCCGATCCGGGACTGCCAGGACGACGTGGCGGAGACGGGGCCGGGGGCGTAGGCGAGGGCCGAGGAGGACTCGGGCGCCGGGAGGTCCTGGGTCAGGGGTTCGAGTTCCGCGTAGGTGCGGGACTTGTACGCCGCCTCCAGCCGCTCCTCGAACTCCTCCATGTCGAGCCGGCCCTCCGCCACGGCGTCCCGCAGCCGCTCGACCACCCGCTCACGGTCGGCGTCCGACGCCCTCATGGACGGGGCCGCCTCCCCCTGAGGGGCCTTCTCCAGCGAGGTCTTCTCCGGCGTCGCCTGCTCCGGGCGCTCGTCACTCATGCGCGCCAGACTATGCAGAGAAGCCGCCCGGCAGAACGGCCCGGACCCCGGTCCCCACCCGGGGACCGACCCTGATTTCCCCCTACCTTCCCGCTCCCGGCCCGGCCCGGCCCCCTACCCCCGCCCCGCGTACATCCGCGCGATCACGTCCTCGATGTCCGGCTCCCGCACCGACAGGTCCAGCAGCGGGTACCGCGCCGCCACCGCCGCCACCAGCGGCGCCGCCGACTCCCGGGCCGGGAACGCCAGCCACTGCCGCGGCCCCTCCACCCGTACCACCCGCGCCCCCGCCACCTCCAGCGGCGGGAGCTCCCGCTCCAGGTCCACCACCAGCGTCCGCTCGCCGCCCTCCCCCATCGCGTGCAGCCCGCCCAGCGCCCCGTCGTACATCAGCCGGCCGTGGTCGATCACCATCACCCGCTCGCACAGCTGCTCGATGTCCTGGAGGTCGTGCGTCGTGAGCAGCACCGTCGTCCCGAGCTCCTCGTTCAGCTGCCGCAGGAAGCCCCGTACCCGCGCCTTGCTCACCACGTCCAGCCCGATCGTCGGCTCGTCCAGGTACAGCACCTCCGGATCGTGCAGCAGCGCCGCCGCGATGTCCCCCCGCATCCGCTGGCCCAGCGACAGCTGCCGTACCGGTACGTCGAGCAGGGCGCCGAGGTCCAGGCGCTCCACGCAGCGGTCCAGGTTCTCCCGGAACCGGAACTCCGGGATCCGGTACATCCGGCGCATCAGCCCGTACGAGTCCTTCAGCGGGAGGTCCCACCACAGCGTGGTGCGCTGTCCGAAGACCACCCCGATCCGGTGCGCGAGCCGCATCCGCTCCCGCGAGGGGTCGATGCCCGCGACCCGCAGCCGGCCGCCGCTCGGGGTGAGGATCCCCGTCAGCATCTTGATCGTGGTGGACTTCCCGGCGCCGTTGGGCCCGATGTAGCCGACGACCTCGCCCCGCGCCACCTCGAAGCTGATCCCGTCCACCGCCCTGACCTGCCGCTTCTCCCGGCGCAACAGCCCCGCCCGGCGCCGCACGTCGAAGACCTTCTCGGCCCCGTCCACAGAGACGAGCACATCCGACACAGTTCCCACAGCCGCCTAGCTCCCCGTGCTCCGGTACGAACGGACACCCGCGCGCCACGCCAGCGACGCGGGCAGGAACACCGCGAAGGCCACCAGCGGGCTCAGGTACGCGACCCACCCCGGCAACCCCAGCGGATCGGGCCGCCCCAGCACGTACAGCGCGGGCAGCCAGTTGACGAAGGCCAGCGGGACGACGAACGTCACCCCGCGCAGCAGCTCCTTCGCGAACACCGTCGGCGGGTACTGGAGCATGGTGCAGCCCCCGTACGTGAAGGAGTTCTGCACCTCCGCCGCGTCCCCGGCGACGAACTGGAAGGCCGCGCCCGCCACCAGCACCCCGCCGAAGATCCCCGCCCCGGCCACCACCATGACCGGCACCAGCAGCACCTTCCCCGGCGTCCACTGCACGTCCAGCACCGACAGCGCCCAGCCCAGCACCCCCAGTCCCTGCGCGATCCGCCCCAGCCTGCGCAGCGCGAACCGGTCCGCGGCGACCTGCGCGAGCAGCGGGACGGGGCGCACCAGCATGGTGTCGAGGGAGCCGTCGCGGATCCGGGCGCCGACCCGGTCGGTGTTGCCGAGGAGCAGGTCCGCCAGGCCCAGGGAGGCCGAGCAGGCCCCGTAGAGGAGGGCGATCTCGGGCAGGGTGAAGCCGCCGAGCGCCTCCACGTGGGAGAACTTCACGGCGATCGCGACGAAGTCGAGGACCGTGACGGCGGCGTTCCCGAAGGTGGCCAGCAGGAACGACGCCCGGTACGTCATCGTCGAGCGGATCCACATCCCCACGATCAGCCGGTAGCCGCGCAGCCCCTCCCGGAACCGGCCGAGGGGCCCCCACGCCGCCTCGTACGGCCCCCCGTACGAGGCTTCCCGCGTACGGGTCACCACCAGATCGGCCTCGGCCTCAGCCACCCTGGACCACCACCTTCCGCGTGGCCGCCGACTGCACCAGCCGCCCCGCGCCCAGCAGGACCAGCGCCCACAGGGCCTGGAAGCCCAGCGCCCGTACGGCTCCCCCGGCCCCGGCGTGGGTGCCGAGCAGCACGTCCAGCGGGACCTGGAGCAGCGCCGCCCAGGGCAGCAGCCGCACCGCCTCGCCGAAGCCGCCGGGGAAGACGGTCAGCGGCAGCAGCATCCCGGAGCAGAAGATGGTCACGACGGCGGCCATCAGGTTGACGCCGGTGCCGTCCAGCAGCCAGAACGCCGCCAGCGCCAGCAGGTACCGGATCCCGAACCCGACGACCAGCCCGAGCCCCACCGACACCAGGAACAGCAGCCAGCGCAGCGGATCGGACGGCAGCGCGAGGGTGAAGGCGAACGCCCCCGCCACCAGGGGCAGCAGCCCGCGCCCCAGCAGCTGGAAGCCCGCCCGGCCCAGGTCGGCGGCGAGCCACCAGGCCTGGAGGTCCGCCGGGCGGTACAGGTCGACGGCGATGTCACCCGTACGGATGCGTTCCTGGAGCTCGTCCTGGAAGCCGCCGCCGATGAGCGAACCGGCCGCCAGCAGGGACTGGCTGACCCAGACGAAGGTGAGGGCCTGCGCCTGGTCGTAGCCGCCGAGGTGGGGGCGCTCGTCCCACAGGGCGATGTACGTGTACGCGACGATGAAGCCGAAGACGGTGTTGGTGAACACCCCTGCCGCCGTCGCCGTCCCGTAGGCCGCGTAGCGCCGGAACCCGCCGGCCGCGACGGCCAGATAGAGACGCACCGTATCCCTCCGTTTCCCACGTCGTTCCTACGTCGGCCAAAGCGCGCGAGCTTAGTGCGGAGGGGCGAGCCACGCGACCGTTTTATGCCCGTCCGGAGCGGAACCACCGGCCATCGGGTAGACACCATGAGGTACGGATGTGGATATTTCACACGGTCACGAGGAGTTCCGGAGATGAGCGACCAGTCACCACCCCCGGGCTGGACGCCTCGCGACCCGGACACTCCGAAGAACCCCGAGCCGGGCGGCGGACACAGGCCCGACGGCAAGCCCGCGCCCGACAGCAAGTCCAAGCGCAGGCGCACCGGATGGCGCCGCTTCCTCCCCACCTGGCGGATGGTCGTGGGCGGGATCCTGCTGCTGCTCCTGCTGATCGGCGGCGCGCTCGTCGCCGGCTACCTGCTGGTCGACATCCCCCCGGCCAACGCGGCGGCCACCGCCCAGTCCAACGTGTACCTCTACGCCGACGGTTCCCAGCTCGCCCGCGACGGCGAGGTCAACCGCGTCAACGTCCCGCTGTCCCAGGTCCCCCGCAGTGTCCAGGAGGCCGTACTGGCCGCCGAGGACCGGGACTTCTACTCCGAACGGGCGGTGGACCCCAAGGCGATGCTCCGCGCCGCCTGGAACACCGCGACCGGCAAGGGCACGCAGTCCGGCTCCACCATCACCCAGCAGTACGTCAAGAACTACTACCTGGGCCAGGAACAGACGATCAACCGCAAGGTCAAGGAGTTCTTCATCGCGATCAAACTCGGTCGCGAGAAGTCGAAGGACTACATCCTTGAGGGCTACCTGAACACCAGTTACTTCGGCCGCAACGCGTACGGCATCCAGGCCGCCGCCCAGGCCTACTACGGCAAGGACGTCAACCGGCTCTCCACCGCAGAGGGCGCCTACCTCGCCACCCTCCTCAACTCCCCCAGCGCCTTCGACGTCGTCTCCCACCCCCAGAGCCGCGACCGCGCGGTCGCCCGCTGGAACTACGTGCTCGACGGCATGGTCAAGAAGAAGTGGATGACCCCCCAGGAGCGCACCGCGGCCGCCTTCCCCGAGCCCGGGAAGGTCCGCCCCGCCGCCGGTCTGTCCGGCCAGCGCGGCTACCTGGTCGAGGCCGTCAAGGACTACATCAGCGAGCACAAGATCCTCGACGACAAGACCCTCGCCGAGGGCGGCTACCGGATCACCACCACCCTCGACAAGCGCCGCGAGAACGCCTTCGTCGACGCCGTCCAGAAGCAGATGGCCGACAAGCTCGACCCGGCGGCGCGCCCCGCGGACCGGGTGGTGCGGGCGGGAGGGGTCTCCATCGACCCGGCCACCGGCAAGGTCGTCGCCATGTACGGCGGCGTCGACTACACCAAGCAGTACGTCAACAACGCGACCCGGCACGACTACCAGGTGGCCTCCACCTTCAAGCCGTTCGTGTTCGCCTCCGCCGTCGAGAACGACTCCCGCACCCAGGACGGCCGCCGGATCACCCCGAACACCATCTACAACGGCGACAACAAGCGCCGCGTCGTCGGCACCCGGATCCCGTACGCCCCGGAGAACGAGGGCCAGCAGTCGTACGGTCCCATCACCGTCAACACCGCCACCGACCTCTCCGTGAACACGGTCTTCGCCCAGATGGTCGTCGACGTCGGCACGGAGAAGGTCAAGCAGACGGCGATCGGCCTCGGCATCCCCGAGGACACCCCGAACCTCGTCGTCGGCCCGGCCATGGCGCTGGGCACCATGCAGGCCAGCGTGCTGGACATGGCCCAGGCGTACGCCACCCTCGCCGACCACGGCCGCCGCACCCCGTACACCCTGGTGGAGAAGATCACCAAGGAGGGCGACAGCCTGCACCTGCCCGACCGCACCCCGCAGCAGGCCGTCACCCGGGAGGCCGCCGACACGACCACGTCCATGCTGGTCAGCGTCGTGGACAACGGCACCGGCACCGAGGCCCTCGCGGCCGGCCACCCGGCGGCGGGCAAGACCGGTACCGCCGAGCTGGACCGGGCCGCCTGGTTCGCCGCGTACACCCCGGACCTGGTGACGGTCGTCTCGGTCATGGGCCAGGACCCGGACACGGGCACCCTGCAGTCCCTGTACGGGGCGCTGGGCGAGGCCCGCGTCGGGGGCGGCGGTTTCCCTGCGCGGATCTGGGCGGCGTACACGAAGAAGGCCCTGGAGGGCGCGGAGCCGGTGGACTTCGACCTGGAGCTGCAGCCGGGCGCGGCCCAGCTCCCGCCGCCGGTCCAGCCCAGCACCCCGCAGCAGCCTCAGGGCAGCCGCCCGCCGTGGCTGCCGGAGACGGGCCGGCCCACCCCGCCGACCCCGCCGAACGGCGGCCAGGACAACGGCGGGCAGAACCAGGGCGGGCAGAACAACGGCGGCCAGACCCAGGGCGGCCAGACCAACGGGGGCCAGACGAACGGGGGCCAGACGAACGGGGGCCAGACCCAGGGCGGCCAGACGAACGGCGGCCAGACGAACGGGGGCCAGACCACCGGCGGCGAGACCACGGGCGGCGAGACCAACGGCGGCCAGACCACCGGCGGCCAGACCACCGGCGGCGGCCTCACCCCCCGCCGCCGCCCCCCGTCGGCGTTCCTCGAATGACCACGGGCGACCAGGGCAGGCCGTGCCGGGCCGCGACGGGCCGACCGGTCAGTGACCGGAGGTGGCCTTCAGCCCCACCACGGCGACCAGCAGCAGACAGATGAAGAAGATCCGGGCGGCGGTGACGGGCTCCCCCAGCACCGCCATGCCGAGCACCGCCGCACCGGCCGCACCGATGCCCACCCACACCCCGTACGCCGTACCGATGGGCAGGGACTTGGCGGCGCAGGACAGCAGCACCATGCTGGCGACGATCCCGGCGCCGGTGAAGACGGACGGCCACAGCCGGGTGAAGCCCTCGGTGAACTTCATGCCGATCGACCAGCCGACCTCAAGGAGACCGGCGACGAGAAGAAGAACCCAGGCCATGACAGGCACCTCCGGGACGAGAGCGAAACGGGGTGCGTCGTCTTTGCGTCCAGCTACCCGGTACGGCGCGTCTCGTCGGGGCGGTTCCCCACCACCGTAGCAAAGGGCGTGCAAAAGGGCCGGTGACCAGGGTCACCAGCCCTTCTCCCCGCTCCCGTCCCTACAGGTACAGCCCGGTGGAGTCCTTCGACCCCTCCAGCCGCTCCGCCGCCACGGCGTGCAGGTCCCGCTCGCGCATCAGCACGTACGTCGCTCCGCGCACCTCGACCTCGGCGCGGTCCTCGGGGTCGTACAGCACGCGGTCGCCCGGCTCCACGCTCCGCACGTTCTGCCCGACCGCGACCACCTCGGCCCAGGCGAGCCGCTTGCCCACCGCGGCCGTCGCCGGGATCAGGATCCCGCCGCCCGAGCGGCGCTCTCCCTCGGGGGAATCGGACTTCACGAGCACGCGGTCGTGGAGCATGCGGATGGGCAGCTTGTCGTGGGTGGTGTTCTCGCTCACGCCTCGAACCTACCTGTCCCCGCGCACCGCGCGCTCCTGAGGGTCCGCATCACCGCTTGCGGCGCACGGAGACCACGAGCAGCCCGACCACCCCGACCGCGAGCAGCGCCACCGGCACGATCCGCTCGATGCGCGGCGCGCCGTCCTCGTGGCGCAGGCCGTCCTTCACGTCGGTGATCAGCCGGTTGGCGCACGCGACGGCGCGGCCGGCGGTGTGGTCGACCGTCGAGGCGACCCTGGCCTTCGCGTCCCCGATGATCGTCTGCGGATGCATGCGCACGCCGATCTCGTCGAGCGTCTCGGCGAGCTGCTCGCGGCGGCGGACGATGTCCGCCTCGATCTGTGCGGGGGTCCTGGCTTCCGGCACCGCGCTGCCTCCGTCGTCGTGTCTCGTCTTGTATGGGCTTGATCCGTCATGGACAGTCTGTCAGCTCAGTCAGCTTAGGCTCATGCCGTACGGATCCCCTCCCGAGGAGAGCACTGACATGAGCGAGCGACTCCAGCCGGGCGACACCGCCCCCGCCTTCACCCTGCCCGACGCGGACGGCAACGAGGTCTCGCTGGCCGACCACAAGGGCCGCAAGGTGATCGTGTACTTCTACCCGGCGGCCCTGACCCCGGGCTGCACGAAGCAGGCCTGCGACTTCACGGACAACCTGGACGTCCTGGCCACGGCCGGCTACGACGTCATCGGCGTCTCCCCGGACAAGCCGGAGAAGCTCGCGAAGTTCCGCGAGCAGGAGCACCTGAAGGTGACCCTGGTCGGCGACCCGGAGAAGGAGGTCCTGGCGGCGTACGGGGCGTTCGGCGAGAAGAAGCTGTACGGCAAGACGGTGACCGGGGTCATCCGCTCCACGGTGGTCGTGGACGAGGAGGGCAAGGTCGAGCACGCCTTCTACAACGTCAAGGCGACCGGCCACGTAGCGAAGATCATCAAGGACCTGGGCATCTGACCCCCCGCCCACCCTTCCGAAGCGGCCCGCCCCCACCCGGCGCGGGCCGCTCCGCTTATCGGACGTAACCGTCCGCACACCGGGTTCGTTAGCCCGTACGAGGCCACGAACACACGGCCGGAACGATACGGAGGGGAACGATGGCGGTGCGGTACACGCGGGAGCTCTTGGAAGAGGCGGCCCGGTCGACGGAGAACTTCGACGACGCAGTCCGATGGTGCGGAGGCATACCGACGCCGGGCTCAAGGCGCTACATCCGCGCAAAGATGACGGAAGCGGGGGTCGACTTCTCGCACTTCCCCACACAGTGGGTGCGGCACACGGAGGAACGGCTGCGCGAGCTGGTCGCGGCCTCGACATCCGTCAAGGAGGTGGTCGCTCGGCTCGGCATCAGCCAGGTCGGTGGCAACCAGACGCACATCAGCCGGCGCATAGCGGCGCTGGGCATCGACACGTCACACTTCCAGACGTCACGGCGAGCACGCCCGAAGGGATCCTTGGGACCCATGCTCGCACTCAGGTCTCCCGAGGACGGTCGGGTTCCGGGAGAGCGGCTGCGCCGGGCGCTCCTCGACTCCGGCGTGCCGGAGAAGTGCGCGGAGTGCGGTGTCGGGGTGGAGTGGAACGGTCGGCCGCTCCGCCACGAAGTCGATCATGTCAGCGGCGACTGGTGGGACAACCGGCCGGAGAACCTCCGACTCCTGTGCCCCAACTGTCATGCCGCGACGGACACCTACCGCGGGCGACGGAAGCGCCGGAGGACCTCATGAGCCGTCAGTGGTACACGGCCCGAGGCGAACGGATCTTCGGGCGCGAGGAGATCACTCGCGCCGTCGCCGAGTCCCGGAGCATGGCGGCAGTGATGCGAGCGCTGGGGCAACACGAGCTCAGCGGCTCGGGGCGGGCGCGGGCCCGGCGGAGCATCGAGGAATACGGGCTGTCGACCGCGCACTTCACCGGGCAGGGCCATACCGCCGGACGCCCGGCCCCGAACCGCAGATCGGCCGATGCCGTCCTGCGGCGTTCCGACGCCGGATCGGCCCGCGAGAAGACCGCCGTGCTGCGCCGTGCGCTGGACGACCTCGGCATACCCCACGTCTGCGACGCATGCGGAATCGGCGATACCTGGCAGGGCAAGCGGCTCGTCCTGGAGATCGACCACATCAACGGAGACAGGCTGGACAACCGCCGCGAGAACCTCCGTTACCTCTGCCCGTCCTGCCACAGCCAGACAGGAACGTTCGCGAAACGATCTCGCGGCACAACCCAGGTACGGGCACAGTAAAGTAGCCGCGTTGGGCCCGTACCCCAGCTGGCCAGAGGGCGCCGGTTTAGGTCCGGTGTGTCGTGGGTTCGAGTCCCACCGGGCCCACATCAACGGCCGGTCTCCCCCATCCGGGGAGGCCGGCCGTCGGCGTACCCGGGCCTCAGCCCAGCAGTTCCCGCAGGACCGGGATCAGGGCGCGGAAGGCCTGGCCTCGGTGGGAGATGGCGTTCTTTTCCGAGGCCGTGAGTTCCGCGCAGGTGCGGGTTTCGCCCTGCGGCTGGAGGATCGGGTCGTAGCCGAAGCCGCCGCCGCCCACCGGGGTGTGGCGCAGGGTGCCCAGGAGGCGGCCCTCGACGACGCGTTCGGTGCCGTCCGGGAGGGCCAGGGCGGCTGCGCAGAAGAAGTGGGCGCCGCGGTGTTCGTCGGGGATGTCGCTCAGCTGGCTCAGGAGCAGTTCCAGGTTGGCCCGGTCGTCGCCGTGGGCGCCGGCCCAGCGGGCCGAGAAGATGCCGGGGGCGCCGTTCAGGACGTCGACGCACAGGCCGGAGTCGTCGGCGATGGCGGGGTGGCCGGTGGCCTGCGCGAGGGCGTGGGCCTTGAGGAGGGCGTTCTCGGCGAAGGTGACGCCGGTTTCCTTGACGTCCGGGATCTCCGGGTACGCGTCCGCGCCGACCAGCTCGTGCGGCAGGCCGGCGTCGGACAGGATGGCGCGGAGCTCGGTGACTTTACCCGCGTTGCGGGTGGCGAGGATCAGGCGGGTCATACCGCCATTATCCCGGGGTGCAGACCTTCGTGATCTCCGCGGCGGCGTCGGCGACCGGCTTGATGTCGGGGGCGGTGTTGCCCTGCTCCACGGACGTGCGGACGTTCTTGACGGCCGTGCCCATGGAATCGACGGCCTTGCCGAGGTCGGCGTTGCCGGTCGTGTCCTTGATCTTCTTCAGGTTCGCGTCGATCTGGTTCAGTGCGTTCTGGGTGTCCTGGACGCTGTTGCCGGCGTTCGAGACGGCCTGCTGGAGGTCGTTGACGCTGTCGGCTATGGCCACCGCCGTGTTGGCGCAGTCCATGGCGGTGGAGATGGCGTCGCAGGAGGTGAGGGCCGGGACGGTGAGGGCGGCGGCCAGGGCCACGGCCGCGACCTTGAGTTTCGGCTGGGTGAGGTTCATGCGGGTCCCCCCGGTGGTGTGGATACGGGTACGGGCGCGCGGCCGTGAGACCGTGCGCCCGTACCGGTGTGGACGCGTGCCCGCGCCGCGCGGTTGCTACGGGGCCTGGAGGTCCAGCGCGCCGAGCTGGAGGGCTTCGAGGTCGGCGCAGCCGCCGGCGGCGAGGTCGAGGAGCGCGTTGAGCTCCTTGCGGTCGAAGGGCTCGCCCTCGGCGGTGCCCTGGACCTCGACGAAGCGGCCGTCGCCGGTGCAGACGACGTTCATGTCGGTCTCGGCGCGCACGTCCTCCTCGTAGCAGAGGTCGAGGAGGGGGACGCCGTCGACGATGCCGACGCTGACGGCGGCGACGGTGCCGGTGAGGGGCTTGCGGCCGGCCTTGATCAGCTTCTTCTGCTGGCCCCAGGCGATGGCGTCGGCGAGGGCGACGTAGGCGCCGGTGATGGCGGCGGTGCGGGTGCCGCCGTCGGCCTGGAGGACGTCGCAGTCCAGGACGATGGTGTTCTCGCCGAGGGCCTTGTAGTCGATGACGGCGCGCAGCGAGCGGCCGATCAGGCGGGAGATCTCGTGGGTGCGGCCGCCGATCTTGCCTCGGACGGATTCGCGGTCGCCGCGGGTGTTGGTGGAGCGGGGGAGCATCGAGTATTCGGAGGTGACCCAGCCCTCGCCGCTGCCCTTGCGCCAGCGGGGGACGCCTTCGGTGAAGGAGGCGGTGCAGAAGACCTTGGTGTCTCCGAAGGAGATGAGGACGGAGCCCTCGGCGTGCTTGCTCCATCCGCGTTCGATGGTGACCGGGCGGAGCTGTTCGGGCGTACGGCCGTCGATGCGAGACATGGCTCTGAGCCTAGTCGGTGCGGGGGTGGGCGGGTACGAGTGGACCCCGTCCGGTCGGGCCGGTACGGGGTCCTCTTCATGCCGCTTCATGCCGCGCGGGGCGGTTCACAGGCGGTTCACATCATGTCTTCGATCTCGCCGGCGATGGGGTCGGCGTCGGTGCCGATGACGACCTGGATCGCGGTGCCCATCTTGACGACGCCGTGGGCGCCGGCGGCCTTGAGGGCGGCCTCGTCGACGAGGGCGGGGTCGAGGACCTCGGTGCGCAGGCGGGTGATGCAGCCCTCGACCTCTTCGATGTTCTCGATTCCGCCGAGCCCGGCGACGATCTTCTCAGCCTTGGTGGCCATGTGTTTCTCCCTGAGTGTGGCGAAGAACGAGTCTCGGCGGCCGTGACCAGCTGCGTCCGCTGCGCCCGCTTCGTCACGGTAGCTCACGGTCGCTCACGGTTGGCCTATCTACGCGAGCAGGAGCGGGGCGTCTGCCGAAGGATGACGATCAGCAGCAGCCTGCCCACAACTGGTCTACACCAGTGTGCCGCACGTACTGCGACTGCCAAAAACGGGCCGGCCCAGGGAGGACGCGGATGAGCGCGAGCAGCGCGGCGGCGGCGCCACGGCACCAGTGGTGGAACGGCCTCTTCCAGGGGATGCAGAAGATGGGGCGCAGCCTCCAGCTGCCGATCGCCGTGCTGCCTGCCGCGGGCATCCTCAACCGGCTCGGGCAGCAGGACGTGTTCGGCAAGGACGGGCTGGACTGGACGCGGGTCGCGAAGGTGATGGCGGGTGCGGGCGGGGCGCTGCTCGACGCGGATCTGGGTCTGCCGCTGCTGTTCTGCGTGGGTGTGGCGATCGGCATGGCCAAGAAGGCGGACGGTTCCACCGCCCTCGCCGCGGTCGCCGGGTTCCTGGTCTACCGGGGGGTGCTGCACGCGTTCCCGAAGAAGTGTCCGGCGGGGACGAGGGACATCGCGGGCGGCTGCCTGACGTCGGCGGACACCTTCGCGGGGTACACGTACCAGAATCCGGGGGTGTTCGGCGGGATCGTCATGGGGCTGCTGACCGCCTGGTTCTGGCAGCGCTACCACCGGGTGAAGCTGGTGGACTGGCTGGGCTTCTTCAACGGCCGCCGGCTCGTGCCGATCATCATGTCGTTCGTCGCGATCGTCTTCGCCGTGGTGTGCCTGTGGATCTGGCCGCCGGTGGGTGACGCGCTGGAGAGCTTCTCCGACTGGCTGATCGGCCTGGGGGCGTGGGGTGCGGGGATCTTCGGTGTGGCGAACCGCGCGCTGCTGGTGATCGGGCTGCACCAGTTCCTGAACGTGCCGGTGTGGTTCCAGTTCGGGACGTACACGACGCCCGAGGGGCAGGTGAAGCACGGTGACATCAACATGTTCCTGGCGGGTGACCCGGCGGCGGGGCAGTTCCTGAGCGGGTTCTTCCCGATCATGATGTTCGCGCTGCCGGCGGCGGCGCTGGCGATCGCGCACTGTGCGAAGCCGCAGCGGCGGGCGGAGGTCGGCGGGCTGATGCTGTCGGTGGGTCTGACCTCTTTCGTCACGGGCATCACGGAGCCGCTGGAGTACTCCTTCCTCTTCGTGGCGCCGCTGCTGTACGCGGTCCACGCCGTGCTCACGGGGGTGTCGATGGCGGTGACGTGGGGGCTGGGGGTGCACGACGGGTTCAGCTTCTCGGCGGGCCTGATCGACTACGTCATCAACTGGGGGCTGGCGACCAGGCCCTGGCTGATCATTCCGATCGGCCTGTGTTTCGCCGTCGTGTACTACGTCGTCTTCCGCGTGGCCATCACGGTGTTCGACATCCCGACGCCGGGGCGGGAGTCGGACGAGGAGATCGCGGCGATGCAGGCGGAGAACACCAAGGCGTAGCCGTCGCCGCCATCCCCGTGTGACACAGGGCCAGGGCCTTCGGATCCGACGATCCGGAGGCCCTTCGTCCTGTGTTCCAGGCCACACAAAATCGAAGGTTCCTTATCTAACCCCGACCGTGCTACAACTGGTCTACACCACCTAATGGTGTAGACCATGCAGCTGCCGAGCAGCCAGAGGTCTCTTCCGAGGACGCCGCCACCCCCATTTTCCCCTGTCCCCTGGCAGCGCCTTGCCCACTGGAGGAAGCCCATGTCCACAGCGACCGCTGCGGAGAAGAAGAAGGGCGCTGGCGTGATGGCCGTCATGCAGCGCATCGGCCGGAGCCTCATGCTCCCCGTCGCGGTGCTGCCGGCCGCCGCACTGCTGGTCCGTCTCGGCGACAAGGACATGCTGGGCTCGGCCTCGATGCCGGAGTTCATCAACAAGATCGCCGGCTACATGTCCGCGGGCGGCGGCGCGATCCTGGACAACATGGCGCTGCTGTTCGCCGTGGGCATCGCGATCGGCTACGCGAAGAAGTCGGACGGCTCGACCGCCCTCGCGGCCGTCACCGGCTACCTGGTCTTCAAGAACGTGCTCGCCACGTTCACCGACTCCAACCTCCCGAAGATCGCCAAGGCGGTCGACGGCAAGGTGGTCATGGTCGACGCGCCCGTCGACGCCAAGGTGCTCGGCGGCGTCGTGATGGGCCTCGTCGTCGCCCTGATCTACCAGAAGTTCTACCGGACCAAGCTGCCCGAGTGGGCGGGCTTCTTCGGCGGCCGCCGCCTCGTCCCGATCCTCTCGGCCTTCGCCGGCCTGCTGATCGGCATCGTCTTCGGTCTCATCTGGCCGGTCCTCGGCACCGGTCTGCACAACATGGGCGAGTGGCTCGTCGGCTCGGGCGCCGTCGGCGCGGGCATCTTCGGCGTCGCCAACCGCGGTCTGATCGCGGTCGGCATGCACCACCTGCTCAACTCCTTCCCGTGGTTCCAGGCGGGCGAGTACAACGGCAAGAGCGGCGACATCGCCCGCTTCCTCGCCGGCGACCCGAGCGCCGGACAGTTCATGACCGGCTTCTTCCCGATCATGATGTTCGCCCTGCCGGCCGCGTGCCTCGCGATCGTCCACTGCGCCCGCCCCGAGCGCCGCAAGGTCGTCGGCGGCATGATGTTCTCCCTCGCTCTGACCTCGTTCGTCACCGGTGTGACCGAGCCCATCGAGTTCACCTTCATGTTCATCGCGCCGGTGCTCTACGCCGTCCACGCGGTCCTGACCGGTGTCTCCATGGCCCTGACCTGGGCGCTGGGCATGAAGGACGGCTTCGGCTTCTCCGCCGGCGCCATCGACTACCTGCTGAACCTGGGCAAGGCCACCAACCCGGCGGGCCTGGCGCTGGTCGGCCTCTGCTTCGCGGCGCTCTACTACGTGATCTTCCGCTTCGCGATCACCAAGTGGAACATCCCGACGCCGGGCCGCGAGTCCGACGAGGAGCTCGCCGAGCTGGCGAAGGCCGAGGCGAAGTAGGCCTCGCAGGCGGCACTACGCGACGGAGCCCCCGCTCTCCCGGAAGGGAGGCGGGGGCTCCGTCGTCGTCCCGTCAGATCTCGTAGACGGCACCGGCGTACGCGAGGTCGACGCGGCCGTCGTAGACGGCGCGGGCGTCCGCCAGGTTCTGCCCGGCGTCCGTCCACGGCGGGATGTGCGTCAGCACCAGCCGCCCGACCCGGCCGCCGCGCGCGTACTCCCCGGCCTCCCGCCCGTTCAGGTGGAGGTCCGGGATGGCCTCCTTGCCGTGCGTGAAGGAGGCCTCGCACAGGAACAGGTCCGCGCCCTCGGCCAGCATCCCCAGCTCGGGGCAGACCCCGGTGTCCCCGGAGTACGCCAGCACCCGCCCGCCGTGCTCGACGCGGATCCCGTACGACTCCACCGGGTGGCTGACCCGCTCGGTGCGGACCGTGAACGGGCCGATCTCGAAGCTGCCGGACTTCAGGGTGCGGAAGTCGAAGACCTCGCTCATCGAGCGCTCGTCCGGGACGTCGTCGTAGGCCGTGGTCAGACGCTGCTCCGTGCCCTCCGGCCCGTACACGGGGAGGGGGCCGCAGCGGCCGCCCTCGTGCCGGTAGAAACGGGCGACGAAGTAGGCGCACATGTCGATGCAGTGGTCGGCGTGCAGATGGCTCAGGAAGATCGCGTCGAGGTCGTAGAGACCGCAGTGGCGCTGCAGCGCACCGAGGGAGCCGTTGCCCATGTCGAGGAGCAGCCGGAAGCCGTCGGCCTCGACGAGATAGCTCGAACAAGCCGAATCCGCGGACGGGAAGGACCCCGAACAGCCGACGACGGTGAGCTTCATGGAGCGTGAACCTCCGTGGACGGTCCGTGGACGGATTGCGGGCCGTGCGTGCGTCGAGCGTAAGGCGCGAAACCTCCGGTCGCTCCTCCGCGGCAGGCCGTTGTGGGAGGAATCACCTGTGCTGTCACCCAGGGGAGCGACGAGGGGTACGGGCGTTGCCGCGTCGCTGCCGCGCCCGGGGCCCCTCACCCGGCTACGGTCGGTCCATGGACACGTCCTGGTGGTTCGCCGTGGTGGCGGCGGTCGCCGTGGTTGTGGCGGTGCTGGTCCCCTGGCACGTCAGGCGGCGGGCGGGCGCGCCGCCGGCGCCGCCGCACGGGCTCGGGCCGCCGCCGCGGGTACGGACCGGCGAGCTGTGGTCGGTGGCGGACGGGCGGCCCTGCCTGGTGCTGTCGGTGCGGCCGCACCGGGAGTCGGCGCGGGTGGCGTGGATCGTGGGGAAGTACGACGACCGGCGGCCCGGGGTCATCCCGCTGCCGCCGGGGATGGTCGGCGTCCAGGGGCGCGGCGGCTTCCTGGAGGCGGACCGGCCGGAGGAGGTCTCGGTGTGGGAGTTCCGGCGGAGGCTGGGGACGCTGGACCCGGCGCTGTGGGACGAGGCCAAGGGACTGGGAGGCGGTGGCGGATGACCACCCGGAGCAACGTCCGGCTGAGGCGCGTCTACGATCCCCCCGAGCCGGGGGCGGACGGCGTACGGGTCCTCGTGGACCGGCTGTGGCCGCGGGGGCTGTCGAAGGAGGCGGCGGCGGTCGACGAGTGGCCGAAGGCGGTGACTCCCTCCGGGGAGCTGCGGAAGTGGTTCCACGGCGGGGGCTCGGCGGACGAGTTCCGGGCGCGGTACGAGGCGGAGCTGGCGGAGCCGGGGGCGGTGGCGGAGCTGGAGCGGCTGCGGCGGCTTGCGGCTTCCGGTCCGCTGACCCTGCTCACGGCGGTCCGTGACCCGGGGGACAGCCACGCGGCGATCCTGGCGGAGCACCTCGCGGAGTGACCCCGTCGGCTGGGCGCGGGTCCCGCTGCTCGAACTCCCCCGGCTACCGCTGGGAGGTGCCCCCGGCGCGGGCTGGATAGTGCCGCGCAGCGGCACCATCCGGCCCCGCCGGCGTGTGAGCCCCAGGGGCCTACGCCCAGAGCTGGCCCTGGAGGACCTCGATCGCTTCCTCGGTCGTCGCCGCCGTGTACACGCCCGTCGACAGGTACTTCCAGCCCCCGTCGGCCACGACGAAGACGATGTCCGCCGACTCGCCGGCGGCGACCGCCTTGCGGCCCACGCCGATCGCCGCGTGTAGGGCGGCGCCGGTGGAGACGCCCGCGAAGATGCCCTCCTGCTGGAGGAGTTCACGGGTGCGGGTCACCGCGTCGGCCGAGCCCACCGAGTAGCGGGTCGTCAGGACCGACGCGTCGTACAGCTCGGGGACGAAGCCCTCGTCGAGGTTGCGCAGGCCGTAGACGAGGTCGTCGTAGCGCGGCTCCGCGGCCACGATCTTCACCCCGGGCACGTGCTCGCGCAGGTAGCGGCCGACGCCCATGAGGGTGCCCGTCGTGCCCAGGCCCGCCACGAAGTGGGTGATCGAGGGGAGGTCCGCCAGGATCTCCGGGCCGGTCGTGGCGTAGTGGGCGCCCGCGTTGTCCGGGTTGCCGTACTGGTAGAGCATCACCCAGTCGGGGTGCTCGGCGGCCAGTTCCTTCGCCACCCGCACCGCGGTGTTCGAACCGCCCGCGGCCGGCGACGAGATGATCTCGGCTCCCCACATCGCGAGAAGGTCGCGGCGTTCCTGCGAGGTGTTCTCCGGCATCACGCACACGATCCGGTAGCCCTTGAGCTTCGCGGCCATGGCGAGCGAGATGCCCGTGTTGCCGGAGGTGGGCTCCAGGATGGTGCAGCCGGGGAAGAGGCGGCCGTCCTTCTCCGCCTGCTCGATCATGTGGAGCGCCGGGCGGTCCTTGATCGAGCCGGTCGGGTTGCGGTCCTCCAGCTTGGCCCAGATCCGGACGTCCTCCGAGGGGGACAGCCGCGGCAGGCGGACCAGCGGGGTGTTGCCGACCGCCGCGAGCGGGGAGTCGTACCGCATTACTTCGAGCCGCCGGCCACGGCCGGGAGGATGGTGACGCTGTCGCCGTCCTTGAGGGCGGTGGCGATGCCGTCGATGAAGCGGACGTCCTCGTCGTTGAGGTAGACGTTCACGAAGCGGCGCAGCTGGCCGCCCTCGACGATGCGCTCCTCGATGCCCTTGTGACGGGTCTCCAGGTCCGCGAACAGCTCGGAGAGGGTGGCGCCCTCGCCGGTCACGGCCTTCTCGCCGTCGGTGTAGGTGCGGAGGATGGTGGGGATGCGGACCTCGATGGCCATGGCAGCGGGCTCCAGTGTCTGAAGGAGGAAAAGGCGAGAAGAGCAGGAAGAACAGGGCGCGCCGGTGCGTCCGGCGCGCGGGGCCGTGGTGCTCAGGCGGCAGGACAGATGGCGCTGGCGAGGCGGCACAGGTCGACGTGCAGCCGCGCCACGAGCAGCAGCCTGCCGGGCGTCTCGATGCTCACGTCGTGGGAAACCATGCGGTCATGTTAACGATTCCCGGTCCCCCGTTTGGAGTGTGATCCCGCATCCTGGACGCCTTCGGCTCACATGGTGGTCAGTAGGCCTCCACGACCTGCACTTCTTCCTCCGTGATCACACCGTCGACGATCCGGTACGAGCGGAACTGGAACTCGCCCAGGCCGTCGGCGTCGGCCGTGGAGACGAGGACGTAGTGCGCGCCGGGCTCGTTGGCGTAGGTGACGTCGGTGCGCGAGGGGTAGGCCTCGGTCGCGGTGTGCGAGTGGTAGACGATCACGGGCTCCTCGTCCCGGTCGTCGAGGTCGCGGTAGAGCTTCAGCAGGTCCTTCGAGTCGAACTCGTAGAACGTGGGCGAGCGGGCCGCGTTGAGCATCGGGATGAACCGCTCCGGACGGCCGGTGCCCGCCGGGCCGGCCACGATGCCGCACGCCTCGTCGGGGTGGTCCTTGCGGGCGTGTTCGACGATCTGGTCGTACAGGGCCTGGGTGAGGGTCAGCATGAGCCACAGGATAAGCAGACGGGCCCTCCTGTACCGAGGTGTGGTACGGGAGGGCCCATATCTTGGACGAGCACAGCCTGGACACGAGGTCCGGAGGAGCGCGGTTCCCGGCCGTGACAGGCGGCCGGGACCCGTGGTCCGTGGGTGCGGTTACGAGGAGGCCGAGGCCTTCTCGAACGCGGCTCCCTCGGGGTTGCGGCTCTTGAGGACCAGGTAGGACACGCCGAGGATCAGGGCCCACAGCGGAGCGCAGTACAGCGAGACGCGGGAGTCCTTGTCGAGGCCCATCATCACGATGACCATGCCGATGAAGGCCAGGGAGAACCAGCTGGTGTACGGCGCGCCGGGGGTGCGGAAGGGGGACTGGGACAGCTCGCCCCGGTCGGCCTTGGCGCGGTAGCGGATCTGGCAGAGGAGGATGACGATCCAGGCCCACATGCCGGAGATGGTGGCGAAGGAGACGACGTAGTCGAAGGCCTGGCCGGGGGCGACGTAGTTGATCCAGACGCCGACGAGCATGAGGGCGGCGGAGAAGGTGGTGCCCACGAGCGGGGTGCCGCTCTTGGTGAGCTTGGTGAAGAACTTCGGGCCCTGGCCGTTGAGCGCGAGGTCGCGCAGCATGCGGCCGGTGGAGTACATGCCCGAGTTGCAGGAGGACAGGGCGGCCGTCAGGACGACGAAGTTGACGATCGCGGCGCCGACGCCCAGGCCCATCTTCTCGAAGGCGAGGACGAAGGGGCTCTCGCCGGCCTTGAAGTTGGACCACGGGATGACCGACATGATCATGATGAGCGCGCCGACGTAGAAGACGGCGATGCGCCACGGCACGGTGTTGATGGCCTTGGGCAGGGTCTTCGCCGGGTCCTTGGACTCGCCGGCGGTGACGCCGACCAGCTCGACCGCGAGGAAGGCGAACACGACGATCTGCAGGGTCATCAGCGTCTCGCCGATGCCGTTGGGGAAGAAGCCGCGGTCGTTCCACAGGTTGGAGACGGAGGCGCCGGCGGCGGCGTCGGAGAAGCCGATGGTGAGGATGCCGGCGCAGATCAGGATCATGCCGACGATGGCGGTGACCTTGACCATGGAGAACCAGAACTCCAGCTCGCCGAAGAGCTTCACGGAGATCAGGTTGGCGGCGTAGAGGATGACCGTGAAGATCAGCGCGTAGGCCCACTGCGGGAAGCTGTCGTGCGTCCAGTACGACATGTACTTCGCGGCGGCGGTGACCTCGGTGATGCCGGTGACGACCCAGAACAGCCAGTACGTCCAGCCGGTCGCGTACCCCCAGAACGGGCCGAGGAACTCGCGGGCGTAGTCGGAGAAGGAGCCCGAGACGGGGCGGTACATGAGCAGTTCGCCCAGGGCCCGCATGATGAAGAAGATGACCAGGCCGACGATGGCGTAGGCCAGGATCAGGCTGGGCCCGGCCTTGGAGATCGCCTTGCCCGCGCCCAGGAACAGGCCGGTGCCGATGGCCCCGCCGATCGCGATCATCTGGATCTGGCGGGCGCCGAGCGCGCGGTGGTAACCCTCGCCGTCGCCTTCGCCCTGCACGCCCTCACCGGGCGTCCTGTCGTGCTGCTCGACCTGCACAGAGGTCATGTTTGGTGCGCCTTTCTCCACGCCGACCCGCGCCTCGAACGGCTGCGGATCGGGTCCTCGATCCCCCCGGATACGGATGGAGTTGCACCCGGCGGTCAGCCGGTTCAAGCGGGCCGGGGGACATGGGTGGCGTCCCGTCGGCGGTCGTGAAGATTTATCACGCGCTTAGGAGGGTGAGGAAGGGGCGAAATACGACGCAGTGCACGGGTAAATCGGGACAAATGGCCTGAAACAAATCAGATCACCGCATGGCGGTGATCTGATCGTTATCCGGATTTGAGCGTCCGCTGAGCGAACAGTGTGCGCACTTGAGGAATCTCAGAGGGTTTCGATGAGGGTTTCCTGGAGCCCGCCCAGCCAGAGGTAGGCCATCACCATCGGCTTGCGGGGGTCGTCGTCCGGCAGCCGGTAGAACTCCCCGCTCTGCTCGTCCTCGGTGATCTCCAGCCGGGCCGCGATGGTCAGCCGCAGGTCGTTGAGGGCGCCGAGCCAGCGCAGCGGCAGCTCCCCGCTCAGCTCCAGCACCGCCGCGCCGTCGCCGGCCGGGGTGAGCGCGTCGAGGCTGCGCACGACGGCCAGCGCGTCCTCCCGCTTGCGGGTGCGCAGGTCGTTCTCGGTGAAGCGGCGGAACTCCGCCGAGCGCGCGCGCAGCTCCTCCGGGTCCTCCTCGGGGCCCGCGCCGGGGCCCCCGTAGGCGTCGGGGAAGAGCCGGGCCAGCGCCGGGTCGGACGGGGGCTCGGTGGGGCCCTCGGCGGCGAACAGCACGGCCAGCGGGTCGGCGTCCTCGGCGGGCTCGGGCTCGCCCGGGCCGATCAGCTCCAGCAGCTGCACCGCGAGGGAGCGCAGGATGGAGATCTCGATCTCGTCCAGCGCGACGGCGGCCCCGCCGCCCTTCAGGGGCTCGAACACGCCGCCCATCAGTTGCGGTCCTGCGAGAGGGTCGCCCAGAGCCCGTAGCCGTGCATGGCCTGCACGTCGCGCTCCATCTCCTCGCGGGTGCCGCTGGAGACGACCGCCCGTCCCTTGTTGTGGACGTCGAGCATCAGCCTGGTCGCCTTGTCCTTGGGGTAGCCGAAGTACGCCTGGAACACGTACGTCACGTAGCTCATGAGGTTGACCGGGTCGTTGTGGACCAGGGTCACCCAGGGGACGTCCGGTTCCGGGACCGCGAAGGTCTCCTCGGCCGATTCGGTCCGTTCGATCTCAATGGGAGCGACACTCACTTGTCCCATGCTGCCACTGTGACGGGCCCGTCGCACAAACGGGCCCCCTCCGCCCCCTACATCTCGTCACTTTGACGAAATGTGCGCTAGCATCCGTGTCATGAACCCTGCGGACCTGGGCCTGCCGGTGGACGTGCCGTCGACAGCGCTCTTCACCGACCATTACGAGCTCACGATGCTGCAGGCCGCCCTGGCCAACGGCACGGCCGACCGCCGATCGGTCTTCGAGGTCTTCACCCGGCGCCTGCCCGAGGGGCGGCGCTACGGGGTGCTGGCCGGGACCGGACGCGTCCTGGACGCCGTGGAGAACTTCCGCTTCGACGGAGCCGTGCTGGAGTTCCTGCGCGAGCGGGCCGTCGTCGACATGCGGACCCTGGACTGGCTGGCCTCGTACCGCTTCTCGGGTGACATCTGGGGCTACCCGGAGGGGGAGGTCTACTTCCCCGGGTCGCCGGTCCTGCGGGTCGAGGGCAGCTTCGCCGAGTGCGTGCTGCTGGAGACCGTCATCCTGTCGATCCTGAACCACGACTCCGCCATCGCGGCCGCCGCCTCCCGGATGGCCTCGGCGGCGGGCGACCGGCCGCTGATCGAGATGGGCGCGCGCCGGACGCACGAGCTGGCGGCGGTCGCGGCCTCGCGGGCCGCGTACGTCGGCGGCTTCACCTCGACCTCCGACCTGGCGGCCGGGTTCCGGTACGGGATCCCGACGGTCGGCACCAGCGCCCACGCCTTCACGCTGCTGCACGACAGGGAGCGGGACGCGTTCACCGCGCAGGTGGCCTCGCTGGGCTCCGGAACCACCCTGCTGGTGGACACCTACGACGTGGCGGAGGCCGTCCGCACGGCGGTGGAGGTGGCCGGGACCGGGCTGGGCGCGGTCCGGATCGACTCCGGCGACCTGCTGCTGGTCGCGCACCGGGTGCGGCAGCAGCTGGACGAGCTGGGGGCGGCGGACACGCGGATCGTGGTCACGTCCGACCTGGACGAGTACGCCATCGCCTCGCTGGCGGCGGCGCCGGTGGACGCGTACGGCGTGGGCACGCAGCTGGTGACGGGCAGCGGGCACCCGACGTGCTCGATGGTCTACAAGCTGGTCGCACGGGCGGAGTCGGCCGACCCGAAGGCGCCGCTGGTGCCGGTGGCGAAGAAGTCCTCGGGCGGGAAGACGTCGATCGGGGGCCGCAAGTGGGCGGCCCGCCGGCTGGACGCCGACGGCGTGGCGGAGGCCGAGGTGGTCGGGACCGGGCCGGTCCCGGCGGCCCTGGCGGACCGGCAGCTCCTGGTCCAGCTGGTCAAGGCGGGCGAGGTGGTGGCCCGCGAGCCCCTGGACACGGCCCGCACCCGCCACCACGAGGCCCGCGCCGGCCTCCCGCTCTCGGCGACGCAGCTGTCGCGGGGCGAACCGGTGATCCCGACGGAGTACGCGTAGCCCCCGCCCCGCCGGCGCGCCACCCCGCCCCGGGGTCGGCCCCTGGGCGGGGGCCGGGCCCGCGGGCCGTGGCGGGGGCCTGCGGGCCGGGGCCG
>NZ_JBEZWL010000112.1:0-24038 GCF_040648015.1 Streptomyces sp. NPDC029216
TTCGACATCGACGCGAACGGCATCATGCACGTCACGGCCAAGGACCTCGGCACGGGCAAGGAGCAGAAGATGACCGTCACCGGCGGCTCCTCGCTGCCCCGCCAGGACATCGACCGCATGATCCGCGAGGCCGAGCAGCACGCCGAGGAAGACCGCCGCCGCAAGGAGGAGGCCGAGACCCGCAACAGCGCCGAACAGCTCGTCTACCAGACCGAGAGGCTGCTGCGTGACAACGAGTCCAAGATCCCGGCCGACCTCAAGACCGAGACCGAAACCGCCATCGCGGACCTCAAGGAGAAGCTCAAGGGCCAGGACACGACAGCCATCCGCACGGCGACAGAGCACGCCGGCGCCGTCGCCCAGAAGATCGGCACCGCCCTCTACGACACGCAACGAGCCGCCGCAGCCGGTGACGGGCCGACATCCGACACCGGGTCGTCCGGCACGGAGGAAGAAGTCGTCGACGCGGAGATCGTCGACGACGAGAGCCCGAAGGGAGACGCGCGAGGAGCGGGTGCAGCGTGACCGTCTCGCGATACGGGAAACCGCGGTCGCCAACGACCCGGCTACCGCGTCGGACGGCGGGCCTTCTCGGCCAGTCGAACAGCCCGCCAGGGTTACGTTGACAACATTTCCGACGCGCCTTATCACGGATGGGAGAGGCCGGTCGTTCCGGAGGTGAGGAAAATGGGCGCCTCGCGCCCGCCGCGCGACCATTACACCGTCCTCGGACTCCACGCGGAGGCGTCCCCGGAGCAGATCACAAGCGCCTACCGCGCACTGATCCGCGCCCTCCACCCGGACGCCCGTCCGAGCGGGCCGACGGCTGCTGCACAACTGGCCGAGGTCATCGACGCCTACCAAACCCTGCACGATCCACTGCGACGGTCCGCCTACGACGCCGAACGCCGCCAAGAGCCGCAGGCCGCCAGTCATCCGGTACGCATACCCGTGCGGGTGAGGTACACGGCAGCCACTGCGGAGCAGTCGGCCCCTCATTGGGTTGTATACCGGGCTGCCTCCCAGCCGTACGAAGACCCACTCGACCGGATCATGGCCTGGCTGCTTTACGGCATATAGCCACCGCAACAGCACAGCAGCCCGGTGGACTCCCCGTTCACGTCCCCACGGGCATCCGCAGCACTGCCGCCCCTCGGACCCTGCCGGCTGCGAGGTCGTCCAGGGCTGTGTCGGCCTGGGCGAAGTCGTACGCGGTGACCGTAGCGCGGAGGCGGTGTTCGGCGGCCGCTGCGAGGAAGGCGCGCCCGTCCTCGCGGGTGTTGGCCGTGACGCTGCGGACGGTGCGCTCGCGGAAGAGGTGGCGCTGGTAGTCCAGCGGGGGGATGTCGGAGAGGTGGATCCCCGCGATGCTCAGCGTTCCGCCGCTGTCCAGGGCCTCCAGGGCCACGGGGACGAGGGCGCCGTCGGGGGCGAAGAGGATCGCGGCGTCCAGCGGCTCCGGCGGGCCCGTGCCGGCGTCGCCTGCCGAGGCGGCGCCGAGCTCCCGGGCGAGGGCCTGGGCGGCGGGGGAGCGGGTGAGTACGTGGACGACGGCGCCCTGCGCGACGGCGAGCTGCGCCGTGAGGTGGGCGGAGGCGCCGAACCCGTAGATGCCGAGGCGACCGCGTTCGGGCAGGTCAGCCAGGCGCAGGGCCCGGTAGCCGATGATCCCCGCGCACAGCAGCGGGGCCAGCTCCTCGGCGCGGTAGCCGGCCGGCAGCTCGTACGCGTAGCGCGCGGGCACGGTGGCGTACTCGGCGTAGCCGCCGTGCGCGTCCCAGCCGGTGTAGCGGGACGCAGGGCACAGGTTCTCCCGGCCCCGCGTGCAGAACCGGCACGCACCGCACGTGCTGCGCAGCCACGGGATGCCGACCCGGGTGCCGAGCTGTGGTCCGGTGACCCCGCTGCCGGTCGCGACGACCTCGCCGACGGCCTCGTGGCCGGGTACGACCCGATCCCGGTGGGGCGGCAGGTCGCCGTCGCGGACGTGCAGATCGGTCCGGCACACACCGCACGCGTGCAGCCGGACCAGCAGCTCCCCGGGCGCCGGAGCGGGTACGGGAAGCTCGGCGCACTCGACCGTCCCCGGGCGGGCGGCGGGTGCCACCCAGGCCCGCATCGTCGTCGGAATTCGGGCATCCACTTCGGCCCTCCTCCGCTCCGCCGTCGGCTTCGGATGCTCCCATCCTTGAAGCCGAGCGCGCCGCGCGCATGCCGACGCGGCCATGGCCGGGGCATCCTCGGAACATGACCGCGAACGAGATCAAGCTCAAGGCCATCGCCGCCCTGACGGGTCTGCGTGCCGGCGTCGACGAGAGCCTCGTCTCGGATCTGCTGGGCGAGGTCATCCCCGACCGGTTCACGGTTCCCGCCGACGCGACCACCGAAGAGATCGGCCAGGCGATGCTGAGCCAGCTGTCCGAACCGCTGAGCGCCCTGGTCAGCGGCTTCATCACCGCCTTCGACGCGGTCGCGGACGCCTACGAGGAGACGGGCGCCGAGCCGCACACCGAAGGCATCCTCCAGGAAGTGGCACTCCGGCTGGCCGGCAACGATCTGGAATGAGGCGCCGGCTCAGGTCGGCGGACCGGGCAGATCGACATGGATGAGCACCTGCCGTCGGCCGGCAAGGGTCTCCAGGGCGCAGCCTGGCGGAGGCCGTTCGGGGATCCGCCGAACGGGGTGTTTGCGGTGCGGACCGGTGGCGGTGCCGCAGTTGCGGGTAAGGCGGCGCGTGTGAGCGGAATTGAACTCAGCAGTACCGCGTTCGACGACCATGCGTCGATCCCCCGTCGGTACAGCGGGGAGGGCGAGAACATCTCGCCGCCCCTGACCTGGTCGGGGGTACCCCACGAGGCCACGGAGCTGGTGCTCCTGTGTGAGGATCCGGACGCACCGGGGCGGACGTTCCTGCACTGGCTGGTGACCGGCATCGATCCGGGGACCACCGGGGTGGTGGAGGGGCAGAAGCCGGTGGGCGGCCTGCCGTGGCCCAACGGGTTCGGGCGCGTGGGCTGGGGCGGGCCGATGCCGCCACCGGGGCACGGGCCGCACCGCTACTTCTTCCGCCTGTACGCCTTGTCCGAGCCACTGTCGCTGCACGATCGTCCGGATGCGGAGGACGTGCACCGCGCCCTGAAGGGCAGAGAGCTGGCCTCCGGCACCCTCGTCGGGACCTATCAACGCTGAGCGCGTCAGCCGGTGATCCGGCCGGCGGAGCCCGTCGGCGTCGGGGCGGGGAGGCCGCAGCGGGGTGCCCACCGCCCGGCGGGGCGTCGTACGGGTGAACGCGCTGGGGCCAGCGGGCCAGGGGAGCGGTGCGGTGGGGGGCGGCTCGTATAACGGGGTGGATGCCAGCACGCGAGGAAGGGTGACGGGGATGGGCGATGACCTGGGAAATCTGCTCGGCGGACTGCTCGGAGGCGAGCAGGGCGGCAAGGGCGGTGCGCTGCTGGGGGCGCTGCTGAGCTCGCTCGGCGGGGCCGGCACGCACGGCGCGGGCAGCAACCCGCTGGGCGCACTGCTGGACACCCTGAAGGAGGGCGGGCTCGGCGCACAGACCGACTCGTGGATCGGCAGGGGCCGCAACCAGGCGGTCAGCGGCCCCGAGGTCGCGCAGGCGCTCCCGTACCAGGCGCTGGACCACGTGGCCCAGCAGGCGGGCGTTTCTCCCGAGGAAGCCGCTGACCAGCTCGCCCAGACCCTGCCCCAGGCCGTCGACAAGCTCACCCCCGACGGCTCCGTGCCCGAGGGCTCGCTGGAGGACCTGATCCGCGAGCAGCTCTGACGGGCCGGACCGGGAGTGCGCCTCCTGCCCTGGGGCCCGATCGCGCTGGGCACGCTTCCCGTGGACGGCGTTCTGCAGTCGCGTGGATACACGCCGCGGATGCTGTGCAGGTGGCTGTGATCACCATGACCGCCCGGCCTGACCGCGTCCCAGGCGGCACGCTTGCTTCCAGAGTCGCCTCCCCGAGCAGGCGGCGGGCGTGTGGGCGCAGCACCTGGACCGACAGCCGGAGCCGAAGCCGGGAAGAGGTTCGCCATGAACAGGCGGAGATGGCGACCGACGCCCCAGCTCGTGGCGGCTTCCGGCTGGCAGGACCGGGCGGACGCGCTGGGGCGTGCCCACCACGTCCGGTACTCGACGAGAGCACCGCGACGGCCCTCGGCGGAGGTGCCGAGCGTCCGGGCCCTCGGGCTGCACCGCAAGTCTCCAGGGCTTGCTCCTGCCGCCGCCCAGGCGGAAGGGGCCCCGTGGACCTACGGTGGTCGAACAGGGGAGGGGTCGATTTGCTCTCGTGAGGAGGCCGGAAATGGAGGAGCGTTTCGTCTGGGTGACAACGCGCCGCATCGAGCCGGGCAAGCTGGAGGAGTTCGAGCGTGCGTGGCGCCCCGGTACCCTCCCGGACGGCCTGCGGCACGCGTACGCGTACTGGTCCGAGGACGGGCAGGAGATCACCGGCGTGTCTCTCTGGGACTCCAGGCAAGCGTGTGACGCGTGGCGGTCCTCGGACGCGGAGAAACGGCGGCGTGAGGTCATGGCCCCGTACGTCGTCGAGGAGCGGGAAGGCTTCTACCGCGGAGGCGAACTCACCCTTCCCGCACGGTAGCCAGGGCCTGCGCCGACGGCCGGCCGGTGAGGGGTCCCTCCGGCCCGCGGTGTGCCGACCGCACCGCCGCGCGGGCAAGAAGCACCGGCTTCGACGGGGAGAAATTTCGCAAATCGGATGTTTCCCTCCCTGGCTGCGGGGTAAGCGAAAAGTAGGCCTATGAAGCGAGCGAGGGAGCTCGACCGGAGTAGCCGACTTTGGCGGAAAGGGAATGATGTCCGCCGGGGCCGACAGCGGCTGTCGGGCTGAGAGGCCGGAGGGTGTGGTGACCCGAAGGCGACCCCCAGCACCTGATCCGGGCAATGCCGGCGCAGGGAGCCCGTTTCATAGGTCGTCTGCGTGCCCGGGCGGCGGCGGGCGGCTCAGCTGCCGGGAAATTCGTCCGCTTGGCCTCCTTCGATGCCGTAGACCTTGGTCCACGTACTGCCGCACCGGCAGCGGTACGTCTCGACCAGTTCACCGGCTGCTGATACGTCCATGCCGTCCGGCCGGCGGATGTGCACGTGTTCGCCCATGGCGGGACCGCTTTTCTGTGGAGGGCCAGGTCGGCCCAGTGTGTGCGGCCGCATGCCTCGCCGCAACGCCCTGTCCGATAGCCGGACAGGCGGAGTGCCGTGCCGCAGGGCCCATGAGCCGCAGGCGCTGAGCCGTCGCGTCAGCCTGTGTGCCGGGGATGGCAGCCTTGACCCGTTGCCCCTGCCAGGGCGGCAGCAGGCGGCCGCGGTACCCCAGCCGCCTGGGCTCCGAGCGGCGGTCGGCTCGCCTCGCCCGTGTCGTTCGTACGTCAGCTTGTCGGGGGCGAGGCCTGCCGCTCGGCCCTCGACGAACGATGCCGGGTGCGGCGTGCCGACAGGTTTAGGCGCTGGTGGCGGGGTAGCCGCCCCATAAACCGGACGGCGTGCCGGTTTAGTTGAACATGCATGGAGGTGGTTGTGATGGCCCCGATCATGCGACGCCGCGGCGGTCTTCCCGCCCTGGCGGCAGCGGGTATGGACCCGTTCCGACAGTTCGAAAGCATGTGGGACGACATGGGCCGGCTTCTGGAGGGGACTGCCCTTCCGACTGCGACCGGTGGGGCGTGGCTGCCGATGGCCGAAGAGGAGGAGACCGACGACTCGTACATCGTGAAGGCGGAACTGCCCGGCTACCCGCCCGAAAACATCAACATCGAAGTCGAGGGCGATGAGCTCGTCATCAGCGGTGAACTGTCCGAGGAGCACCAGGGCAAGGTGCTCACCCGAAGGACCGGGAAGTTCATGTACCGCACCAGCCTGCCGGCAGGCGCGGACAGCGAGCACTGCGACGCTGACCTGGACAACGGCGTCCTCACCGTGACCGTCCCGAAGATGCAGCAGCAACAGCGCCGCAAGATCGAGATCGGCAAGCGGCAGGCCGTCGAAGGCCGAACCGCAGAAGCGGGCGGCGGCCCGCAGAGCGCCATCTCATCCGGCGCCGAAGGACAGAGCGCCGAAGGACGGACCAGCGAAGGAGAGAGCCGCAGCGAACCCGGCATGTGAACGTGCCGGGGCGGAGAAGCCTCTACGGGCGTTGCTCGTGCCGCGGCGCCTCTCCTACGTGGCCTACGACCCGAAGGACGACGTGGTCGTCGTCGGCGTGGGCGGTCAGGCGCCGCCCCACCCCGTCGTACTTCGGCACATGTGCCGCGCCCCCAGGAGATCGACGTATCGACCGAGAACGTCCCGGAGGCAGCCGTCCAGCTCGTGGATCCCGAGGGCACCGCCACTTTGATCACCTTCTTCCCGTCCGAGCCCGGTGAATCCTGACGCTCACGCAGTCACGGCAACGCGTCACGGCCACGCCCGGTCATGCCGGGTGTGGCCGCCGGGCATGCGCGGCGTCTTCCTCGACCTCGACGTAGGAGATTGCCGTGGAGTGGTTCGCGGACACCGACTACTGGCTGGGCCGACTGGTGTTCCAGCGAGGTCTGGCCCTCCTCTACCTCGTGGCCTTCCTGAGCTCGATCCACCAGTACCGTGCGCTCATCGGCGAGCACGGGCTGCTTCCGGTGCCGCGCTTCCTGGCGGCCACCACGTTCCGGCGGACACCGAGTGTGTTCCACCTCCACTACTCGGACCGGTTCTTCGCCGTGATCGCCTGGACGGGCCTGGTCCTCTCCGCCGCCTTGGCCGCGGGGGCGGCGGACCGGGTGCCCCTGTGGGCCGCCATGCTGATGTGGGGGTGCCCCTGGGTGCTGTACCTCTCCATCGTCAACGTCGGGCAGACCTGGTACGCGTTCATGTGGGAGTCCCTGCTGCTGGAGGCGGGCTTCCTCGCCGTCTTCCTCGGCAACGCGCGCACCGTGCCCCCCGTCCTGGTGCTGTTCCTGCTGCGCTGGCTGCTGTTCCGGCTGGAGTTCGGAGCGGGACTGATCAAACTGCGCGGCGACTCCTGCTGGCGGGACCTGACCTGCCTCTACTACCACCACGAGACCCAGCCGATGCCGGGGCCGCTCAGCCGGTTCTTCCACCACCTGCCGAGGCCGCTGCACCGGGCCGAGGTGGCGGCCAACCATGTGGCGCAGCTGGTGGCACCGGTACTGCTGTTCGCGCCGCAGCCCGTCGCGAGCGCGGCCGCGGGATTCGTCGTCGCCACCCAGCTGTGGCTCGTGGCGTCCGGCAACTTCGCCTGGCTCAACTGGCTGGCCATCCTGCTCGCCCTGTCCGCCGTCGACGCAGGTGCGGCGGCGCAGGTGCTCCCCCTGCCGCGGCCTCCCGCGTTCGCGGCCACGCCGGTGTGGTTCGAGGGCCTGGTGATCGCCGTCACGGCCCTGGTGGCGGTGCTCAGCTACTGGCCGGTGCGCAACATGCTCTCGCGGCACCAGCGGATGAACTTCTCGTTCAACCCCTTCCACCTGGGCAACACCTACGGGGCCTTCGGCAGCATCAGCAAGGTGCGTCTGGAGGTGGTGATCGAGGGAACCGACGAGCCCGAGATCACGGACGACACGCCCTGGAAGGAATACGGCTTCAAGGGCAAGCCGGGTGACCTTCGTCGACGGGCGCCCCAGGTGGCCCCGTACCACCTGCGGCTCGACTGGCTGATGTGGTTCGCCGCGCTGTCGCCCGCGTACGCCCGGAACTGGCTGGCGCCGCTCCTCGTCAAGCTCCTGGACAACGATCCGTCCCTGCTCAGGCTGCTCAGGGACAACCCCTTCCCGACCGCTCCCCCCACCTTCCTGCGCGCCCGGCTCTACCGCTACCGCTTCACCGGCCGGCGCGAACGGTGTGACACCGGCGCCTGGTGGCAGCGCACGCTCGTGGCGGATTACCTCCCACCGGTCACCAGGGCGCACTGAGCGCACTGATCGTCGCGGCACGCGGTCCGGGCTGAGGTACCGCACGCTTGCGCAGACCGGTACCGAGGGGTTCCTGCCGGCGACGGAGATCGCGGTGGCCGCCGTCGACGACGCGGGCACGGTCGTCGCCTGGAGTCCGGGCGCCCAGCTGCTGCTGGGCTACTCCCCCCATGACATCGTCGGCCGTTCGGCCTCCGGGCTCCTGGCGGACCGGCGGCTGCCCGAACTGGCCCGCCGACACCTGGCCGAACACAAGTCGTGGATCGGCAGAGTGGTCCTGCGGCACCGCACCGGATACCGGATCGAGACCGATGTGCGGGCGTGCCCGCTGCTCGGCGTCGACGCCGCCGTCCAGTGCTGGTCGGTGCAGGCAACGATTCCGGAGGACAATGACGGAGCCGCCCTGGCGCTCCAGCGCAGTCTGCTGCAGCAGAGGCTGCCCACCCTGCAAGCCGTGGAGACCGCGACGCGCTATCTTCCCGCCGAACCGCATGCCGGCGTCGGCGGCGACTGGTTCGATGTCATCCCCCTGTCCGGGGCCCGGGTGGCCCTCGTCGTCGGCGATGTGGTCGGCCACGGCATCCACGCCTCCGCCGCCATGGGCAGACTGCGTACCGCGGTGCGTACGCTGGCCGACGTCGACCTGCCCGCTGACGAACTGCTGACGGACCTCGACGACCTCATCATCGAAGAGGCGCGGGAGAGGGCCCGCCCCGACGGGGAGATCGGCGCGACCTGTTTGTACGCCGTGTACGACCCCGTTTCCTGCCACTGCTCCGTGGCCAGCGCCGGCCATCTGGCGCCCGCTGTGGTCAGTCCGGACGGCGCCGTCGACCTCCTCGATCTGGAGCCGGGGCCGCCCCTGGGTGTGGGAGGCGTGCCCTTCGAAGCCGCCGAATTCACCCTGCCCGAGGGCAGCCTCCTGGTGCTGTACACCGACGGGCTGGTCGAGGCCCGCGGCCGGGACGTCGAGAGCGGTCTGCAGGCACTGCGCCGCGCGCTGACCCGTCCCGCCCCCTCCCTGGATGACGTCTGCGACACGGTCATCGACTCCCTGCTTCCCGACCAGCCGGACGACGACGTGGCCCTCCTCGTCGCCCGTACGCACCAGCTGGACACCGCCCACATGGCCACCTGGAGTGTCTCCGCCGACCCGGCGGCCGTGCCCGAAGCCCGTCGCCGAACCGCCGCCCAGCTGAAGCAGTGGGGCCTGCACGAGGCGGTACCCGCCACCGAGCTGATCGTCAGCGAGTTGGTCACCAACGCCATCCGGCACGCCGACGCCCCCATCGAGCTGCGGTTGATCCACAACGGCATGCTGATCTGCGAGGTCTCCGACGCCAGCAGCACCTCCCCGCACCCCCGCCGCGCGCGGGTGCTGGACGAGGGCGGCCGCGGACTGCTCCTGGTCGCCCAGCTGTGTGAGCGGTGGGGCACCCGGCACACCGGTGTCGGAAAGACCATCTGGGCCGAACAGCCCCGTCCGCTGCGTGCCATCGTCCCGGGCGCCCTCCCGGCCCTCGCGGCGTAAAACACCTCGCGGAGTCGTAGTCATCATCTGGATGACACGGCGGGCAGATCGAACGCTTCGGCGTGGCCCCGGATGGGCGGCTGTTCCGGAGACGGGCGGGCAACTACGTAGAGGCCGGGGCGTACGGCGACGGAGTGGATGCGTTGGAACTCGGCCACGGCTTCGGCTTCGTCGTCGTAGACGAGGGCGAACTGCCGCAGGTGGTCCTCACCGTGGAGGTGGACGCTGTGGCCGTCGGTGTGGGTTCCGACGGCGACGGTGGTCCATCCGTCGTGGGCGTGGAGATGTTCTCTACGGCCCGGGTGTCTCATGAGATGTCGGTTCACGGAGGAAGCTTGAATCTTGGGCGAGGCGCGAGAGAGCGCCGGGTGTGCTCTGGTGGACCTGTTCGGCTTTCGGTTTCCACCGCGGTCGGCTACGTGGCGGCCGCACGCTCCGCCCGCCGCCCGCTCGTTTGACGACTCATGGTCCACAGTCCTGCTGCGGCTTCCCCTGCTGATGCCGTGCGACTCGGACCTCTGTGAAGACCTTCGGGTTCCAGACGAAGTACACGATGTCCTGCGCATATGCAACCAGGAAGCCCACGTCGGTGCACGCAATTCGCCTCCCTCGATATGGCAATTGGGAGCACCACACCGACTGGCCAGTGATGAGGTTCCAGGCAGTGATCGTTAGGTCGTCACTGGTGGTGATGGCCACAGGAGTGCCGTCGGACAAAGCAGCGGTGGTGACGGTGAATACCATGATGGAGTGGGCGTCCAGGGAGTGCAGTTGGGCGCCGGTGGCCAGGTCCCGGACGGCTGCAGTGCCGGCTCTCCCTCGTCGCCGGGCTCGTACTCGGCGCTGCGGGGGTGGGGGCTGCATGGGCGATGAGCGCCGACGCCGACTCCCCTACCGGCGGGACCGCGGCAGCAGACGCGCGCGCCGCCTGCGAGACGCTGGACGGGTTCGATCCCGGGAAGTGCACCGAGAAGGGTCCTGTCGGCGAGGTTGCCGTCAACCGCTATGCGGCGGCCGGGGCAGGCTCGCGAGATCTGCCGCGGCCTGTAGTTCGGGTGGGCCTCGACGGGCGTCACCCGAGGCCGGGGTGGCGCGCGATGGTGCCGCGACGAAGTCGTACGCGGATGGGGTGTCAGCGACTGATCGTTCCGGGCAGGAAGCGCTTGCGCGAAGCCCGGCGCAGGCGCACCGCCGGCTCACCGTCGGTCAGGCGGTAATGGGCCACGGCCGCCAGGCGTACGGCGAAGCCGTCGGCGTCCACCCCTCCCCGCTGGTGGTGCGACTGGCGGACAAGGGGGCCGGGTGCCGGGCGACGTGGCGCCGGGTTCTTCAGTGAGAGGCGGCGACGATGCGATTACCCAGGGGTGACACGTACTTTTGTGGCAGAAATGCCGGTTTCTTCCATCGATAATGATCGGATGGATGCACGGCGAGTGTCCGCGAAGAACGTGGTGCCGCTCCTTGGCCAGCTGCGCGGCTATTCGGCGCGCTGGGCTCGCGCCGACGCGGTTACGGGATTCGCCGTCGCGGTGATGCTCGTGCCGCAGGCTCTGGCGTACGGGCAGCTGGCCGGCCTCAGTCCGGCCGCCGGTCTGTACACCGCGGTGGGGGGCATGGTGCTGTTCGCGCTGCTGACGTCCACCCGGGGGGTGTCGGTCGCCCCTTCGTCGACCTTGGCGATCATGACGTTCGCCGCGGTGAGCGGCCGGGCCGGAGGCGACGCCGGCCGGATGGCGTCGCTTGCGGGGTGTCTGGCGCTGTTGACCGGTGTTCTTCTGCTGCCGTCCGGGCGGTTGCGGGGGCTCGCCAATTTCCTGTCGGCGCCGGTGATGCTCGGGTATGCGGCAGGGACGGGTGTGGAAGTTGTGGCCAGTCAGGTGGGCACGCTCGTGGGGGTGAAGACGTCCAGTGACCGTCCGCTGGTCAGGGTGTGGGAGGTGCTCACCCATGTGGACCAGGTGCAGCTGGTGACCGCCGTGGTGGGTCTTGCCGCTCTGGCCGTGCTCGTGGTGCTGAAGCGGGCGATGCCGGCGGTGCCCGGCTCGCTCGTCGTCTGTGCGGTGGCGGTCGTGGTATCGGCTGCGGCAGGTCTGTCGGGGCACGGTGTGGCGGTGGCCGGGCGGGTTGTCGGTGGCCTGCCCGTTCCGGCCTGGCCGGATGTGACCGTCGGGGACGTGTGGGCGTTGCTGCCTGCTGCGGCCGGCATGGCCATGATTATCTCGATCGAGGCGGTGGACGCTCTCCGGGCGGCCGATGCGGGTTCCCGGGAGCATGCCTCGCTGGCGCGGGAGTCGCTGGCCCTGGGCGTGGCGAGCGCGGGGGCGGGTGTACTGGGTGGTTTTGCGCCGACGGCGAAGGACCCCCAGCGCGGGGCCCGCTCGCAGTTGTTCCAGTTGGTCGGCGCCGGCTTCGTGGTGTTCGCTCTGGTCACCGGTGGTCCGGTGATCGGGCTGCTTCCGCTGACGGTGCTGGCTGCAGTGATCATCGTGTCGGGTTTCGGTTTGATCGACGTCGCGGGTTTCGTGCGGCTGTGGCGCGACTGGCGCGGGGAGTGCGTGCTCGCGTTCGTCGCTGCGGTCAGTGTGGTGGCGTTGGGCGTCCTCCAGGGACTGCTGGTCGCCGTCCTCCTCGCGCTGGGGCAGTTGCTCCGCCGCACCGCCTGGCCCCGTGACGCCGTGTTGGCCGTCCCCGATGACGGCGGGGTGCCCCACGAGGTGGCGCCGGACGAGCCCGATGTCTCGGACGTGCTGATCTACCGGGTGGACGCGCCGCTCTTCTTCGCCAACATCAACCGCGTCCACCAGCGGGTCCTGTCCCTCGCCGGGGCGCGGGCACTATATCCGCGGTACGTGGTCCTGGACGCCGAGGCGGTGTTCTACCTCGATTCCACCGCGGCGGAGGTCCTGGCACAGCTGACCGCCGACCTGCGGGAGCACGGCAGCGAGCTCGTCCTGGCCCGCCCCCGCGACCGTGTCCTGGCGGCGCTGCGCGCCAGCCCGTTCCGGGACGGCGCCACCCGTCAGCTCCGTGTCTTCTCCTCCGTCCGCGAGGCGTATGCCGCCTTGCGGGAGCCGAAAGAAGGGTGACTCATGTCCGGCAGTCCTAGGGGTGGAGGGTGTTGCAGCCCGTCCCGGCCACGTACGGGGGCGCCGGTCGCCGCGCCGCCGTCCGGCGCCGAGCGGGTGGCTCCCGAGGGGAGCGGACCGGGCAGGAGACGGGGGATGGTACGGCTGGACGCGGCGAGGTTTTTGATGGGCGCCGCGGACCCGTGGGTGGTGCCGGGGGATGGCGAGGGGCCGGTCCGTGAGGTGGAGCTCGCGCCGTACTGGATCGACCGGTGCGCGGTCTCCAACGAGGACTTCGGCGCGTTCGTGGCCGCGACGGGGTACGTGACGGACGCGGAGCGGTACGGCTGGTCGTTCGTCTTCGCCGGGCTGCTGCCGCCCGGGTTCCCCGACACCCGGAGCGTCGCCCGGACTCCGTGGTGGCGTCAGGTCCACGGGGCGTGCTGGCGCCGTCCGGAGGGCGCCGGCTCCGATGCCGCGGACCGCGGCAGCCATCCGGTGGTGCACGTGTCATGGAACGACGCCGCCGCGTACGCGGCGTGGGCGGGCAAGCGGTTGCCGACCGAGGCGGAGTGGGAGTACGCGGCCCGGGGCGGGCTGGAGCAGGCCGTGTTCCCCTGGGGAGACGAACTGGAGCCGGGCGGTGAGCGCCGGATGAACGTCTGGCAGGGCCGTTTCCCCGGTCAGCACACCCGCCCGGACGGTTGGTACGGCACCGCGCCCGTGACCGCCTACCCGCCCAACGGCCACGGACTCTACAACGTGTGCGGAAACGTCTGGGAGTGGTGCGCCGACTGGTACTCACCCACCGCCTACGCGCGAGGCGGGCGCCACAACCCGTCCGGCCCGGCCTCGGGCACCGCCCGGGTGATCCGCGGCGGCTCCTACCTGTGCCACGCCTCCTACTGCCGCCGCTACCGGGTGGCCGCCCGCAGCTCCAGCACACCCGACAGCAGCACCGGCCACCAGGGCTTCCGCTGCGCGGCGGACGACCGCCAGGAAGACGCCCCGCCCAACGGCGCCGGTGTCAGTCGCGCATGAACATGGCGGCGAACTCCTTCTCGATATCAGCGAAGGGCTCTCCGCTGACGTCCACCGCCACCTGCTCGATCGTCCCGCCGATGAACGGGAACGGCGCGGCGTAGTCGGAGGAGACCGGCTGGCCGCTGTCGCGCCCGACCGTCAGCCCCTCCCCGACCATCGAGAAGGCGCCCGGCTGGGTCTTGATGTCGCCCCGGCCGACCTGCCGTCCGTCGATGTGGAGGGTGAGCGTGCCCAGCATGCTGCCCTGGCTGTCCGGTTGGCCGGCGGTGAACGTCGCAGAAAGGAGGTGGTTGCCAGGGCGGACCGGCTCCGAGGAGACGATCTTCTGCTCCACGCTGCCGAGCCAGTTGTAGACGTAGTGCAGACGCCCGTCCTTGAGGAACAGGCTGTGGCCGCCGAACCGGCCGCCGTGGGCGAAGAGCACGCCCTGTGCCTCGGGGGTGTCCAGGACCACCTCGGCGATGACGGAGTAGGAGCGTCTGCGGATGTTGACCGCCACGGACTCCGGCACGTCGGCGCAGTCGGGGTAGTAGACGTACCGATCGCGCGGCTTGGCGAGCTGGGGCCGCGGGGTGCCCATGACTTCCACGACGCCGCGGTCGTCCAGCGGCAGACCGTTGTACTGGGCGGCCTCCTGCGCCCACATGCGCTTGAGCTCTTCGAGCTTCTGCGGATACTCGGCGGCCAGGTCCCGGCTCTCGGATCGGTCCTCGCGCAGGTGGTACAGCTCCCAGACGTCCTCGTCGTAGCGGCCCCACGCTGACGGGACCGGCGGGTGCAGGGCCGTGGCGTGCCAGCCGTCGTGCCAGATGCCGCGGGTGCCGAGCATGACGTAGAACTGCGTCTGCCGGGGCTCTGGGGCCTGTGGGTCCTCCAGGAGGGCCCGGAAGCTGGCGCCTTCCACGGGGCTCTGCTCGAAGCCCTTCACCATGGCCGGCGGCTCGATGCCCATCAGGTCGTACAGGGTGGGCACGATGTCGATGGCGTGCAGGTACTGGTGACGGACCTCGCCCCGCGCTTTGATTCCCTTGGGCCACGAGATGATCATCGGGTCGGCGATGCCGCCCTCGTAGGAGGCCCACCGCTTCCAGTACTTGAACGGGGTGTTGAAGGCCCAGGCCCACCCCGTCGGGTAATGGTTGTAGGTGGTCGGGCTGCCCAGCTCGTCGATGTGGCGCAGGTTCTCGGCCATGTCGTCCGGCACACCGTTGAAGAAGTTGTTCTCGTTCAGCGAGCCGTCCGGGCCGCCCTCCCCGCTGGCGCCGTTGTCCGAGACCGCGACGATGATCGTGTTCTCCAGCTGCCCGGACTTCTCCAGGTAATCCAGTACCCGCCCGATCTGCTCGTCGGTGTGCGAGACGAACCCCGCGAACACCTCCGCCATCCGGGTGAAGAGGCGCTTCTCCTCGGCGTTCAGCGACTCCCAGGGACGCACGAACTCTCCCTCGGGCCACGGCTTCCCGCTGGGACTGGCCGCGTACGGCTCGCCGTGGGGATTGATCGGCGTGAGCTCGGTGCCCTCCGGCATGATGCCCAACTCGATCTGCCGCTGCAGCGTGAGCTGCCGGTACACCTCGTACCCGTCGCCGAACTTGCCCGCGTACCGGTCCGCCCACTCCCTCGGCACGTGGTGCGGAGCGTGCCCGGCGCCGGGGCAGAAGTAGGTGAACCAGGGCTTGTCCGGGGCGATCACCTTGGCGTCCCGGATGAACTCGATCGTCTTGTCCGCCAGGTCCTTGGACAGGTGGTAGCCCTGGTCCGGCAGGTACGGGGGCTCGATGCGGTGGTTGTCGTAGACCAGGTCCGGAGTGTACTGGTCGGTTTCGCCGCCGAGGAATCCGTAGAAGCGTTCGAACCCGCGGCTCAGCGGCCAGTACCGCTTGGAAGACGCCATGTTGGCCTCTTCACCCGGGCACATGTGCCACTTGCCCAGGGCGTAGGTGTTCCACCCCCGCTCCACCAGCACCTCCGCCAAGGTGGCGTTCTCGAACGGCATCCGGCCGTTGGACGCGGGGAACCCGCTGGTGGCCTCCATGACGCAGGCCACCCCGTTGCTGGTCGCGTTCCGGCCCGTCAGCAGACACGCCCGGGTCGGGGAGCACAGCGCCGTGGTATGGAAGTTGGTGAACTTCACTCCCATGTCGGCGATCCGGCGCATCGCCGGGGCCTCCACCAGCCCGCCGAAAACGTCGAAGGTCCCGAAGCCGATGTCGTCCCACACCAGGTACAGCACGTTCGGCGCGCCCTCGGGAGCCTGTGGCTCCGCGTACGGTTCCCAGTCCGGAACCGACTCCCGGATGTCCTGCTGAATCACTCCCTTGAAGGCCCCAGCCATTCCTGTCTCCTCGGATTCTCGGCGGGCACGGGCTCTAGCACCGTAAGTCCGCCCGCAGGACCGGGCCCCTGCTGACGCCCGCGAATAGCCCGACAGGGCACCGGCCACCCCCGACAGCCGAACCTCGTACCCCTTGCGAAGCACCCGTGCTGCGCACATGGCCGGAAGGCTCGACGATGGCACCATGACGCACCGGCTGCGCTTCGAAGACCTGGGGTTCCTCGCACGCGCACCCGTCCGGCAAGCATGCACCCGGGACCTCCATACGCCGGCGGACCTCCTCTTCGAGCAGCTCGCCGCCCGGCCGCAGGATTGGCCCCGCTGGCTCGGCTTCGCGCGGGAATGCCAATACCAGGGAGCGCCCCCGTTCGGCATCGGCACGAAGCGGCAACTGCGCGTCGCCGGCGGCCTTCGGTTCCAGGAGGCCGTCATTGCTTGGGATCCGGGCGAGCGCTTCGCCTACCGCATCGAGGAGACGAACGTGCCCGGCATCACGGCGATGATGGAGGAGTGGAGCCTGACCCCGCTGTCCCAGACGCGGACCAGGGTCAGCTGGACCATGGCTGCCGACGGCTCCCGGCCCGTACGCCTGATGATGCGCGCCGGCCGCCGCCGTGTGGACAAGACCTTCGGCAAAGCGATGCGACGTCTGGACCGCATGCCGCGCCCCCCACGGTTGTGACCTTCCGCAGTTCAGGCGGGACAGGAAGGCGGCCCTGGCGTTTCGACTGCGCGGGCGCTCGGTGCGGAGGGTCCGCCAGAGGTCGGGCAAGTGCCTGGGCGACCAAGTGAGCTCAGCTCTTCCGGTGTGTCGTGCGCAGTGGCAAGGCGGCGAAACGGTTGCTCAATCTGACGGGTGGCGTCGTCACCGCGGGTAAGGACTGGACGGACGACGGTGAGGTCTACGAAGTCCACTCGCGCAAGCGCCGTGCCGCGACGGCGACCCGACCTGTACCCATTCCGCCGCAGTTCGTCCGCGTCCTGCGTGCCCACGCCGGGCGCTTCGGTGTCGCTCCGGACGGGCGGCTGTTCCAGAACCAGGCAGGCAACTATGTGGAGGCGGCTGCGTACGGGATCACGTGGTCGAGGGCGCGGGGGTACGTCCTGACCCGCACTGAGCTCGCGGCCGGTTTGGCGAAGCGGCCCTACGACCCTCCGGCATGCCGGGATCTCGTTCTGGCTCCACTCGGGCGTTGACCCTGCTGAGTGTGCTCGGCGGGCCGGTCACAGCATCCACGTTCTGTTCAAGTATTACGCCGAGTTCCTCGATGGTGTTCAGGAGCAAGCCAACCGTCTACTGGGAGGAACGGGAAAGACCGATGTCCGCGTCGAGCGGGTTCGAGCCAACGGCGCCTGACGGGCAAAAGCCCAGGTCAGACGCCGTTTTTTTGTGCTCCTAGAAGAAGCCGAGCCGCTTCGGCGAGTAGGAGACGAGGAGATTCTTCGTCTGCTGGTAGTGCTCCAGCATCATCTTGTGGGTTTCGCGGCCGATGCCCGACTGCTTGTAGCCGCCGAACGCCGCGTGTGCCGGGTAGGCGTGGTAGCAGTTCGTCCAGACGCGGCCCGCCTGGATCGCGCGGCCCGCGCGGTACGCCGTGTTGATGTCGCGGGTCCAGACGCCCGCGCCCAGGCCGTAGGCCGTGTCGTTGGCGATGCGGACCGCGTCGTCGAAGTCCTCGAACGAGGTCACCGACACCACCGGGCCGAAGATCTCCTCCTGGAAGATCCGCATCCGGTTGTCCCCCTCGAAGATGGTCGGCTGGACGTAGAAGCCGCCGGACAGGTCGCCGCCGTGGTCGATGCGCCCGCCGCCCGTCAGGATCTTCGCGCCCTCCCGCTGGCCGATCTCCACGTACGAGAGGACCTTCCGCAGCTGCTCCTCCGAGGCCTGGGCGCCGATCATCGTGTCCGTGTCCAACGGGTGGCCCGGCACGATGAGTTCGGTGCGGGCGACCGCCGCGTCCAGGAAGTCGCCGTAGCGGCCGCGCTCGATCAGCGCGCGCGAGGGGCTCGTGCACACCTCGCCCTGGTTCAGCGCGAACATCGTGAAGCCCTCCAGGGCCTTGTCGCGCAGGTCGTCGTCCGTCGTCCAGATGTCGTCGAAGAAGAGGTTGGGGCTCTTGCCGCCGAGTTCGAGGGTGACCGGCTTCAGGTGCTCCGCCGCGTACTGCAGGATCAGCCGGCCCGTGGCCGTCTCCCCGGTGAAGGCCACCTTCGCCACGCGCGGGCTCGACGCCAGCGGCTTGCCCGCCTCCTCGCCGAAGCCGTTGACGATGTTCACCACGCCCGGCGGCAGCAGGTCCGCCACCAGGCTCAGCCAGTAGTGGACGGAGGCCGGGGTCTGCTCGGCGGGCTTGAGGACCACCGTGTTGCCGGCGGCCAGCGCCGGGGCCAGCTTCCACACCGCCATCAGGATCGGGAAGTTCCACGGGATGATCTGCCCGACGACGCCCAGCGGCTCGTGGAAGTGGTAGGCCACCGTGTCGTCGTCCAGCTGGCTGAGCGCGCCCTCCTGCGCGCGCAGCGCCCCCGCGAAGTAGCGGAACTGGTCGACGGCGAGCGGGAGGTCGGCGGCGAGGGTCTCACGGACCGGCTTGCCGTTCTCCCAGGTCTCCGCGACCGCCAGCGCCTCCAGGTTCTGCTCCATGCGGTCCGCGATGCGCAGCAGGATGCCCGCACGCTCCGTGACGGACGTCCGGCCCCACGCCGGGGCCGCCGCGTGCGCGGCGTCCAGGGCCCGCTCCACGTCCTCCGCCGTCCCGCGCGCCACCTCCGTGAACGGCTTGCCGTCGACGGGGGAGGGGTTCTCGAAGTACCGGCCGCGCGCGGGCTCCACGTACTCGCCGCCGATGAAGTGGCCGTAGCGGGACGCGTACGACATCAGGGCGCCCTCGGTACCGGGCGCAGCGTAACGGGCCATGGTGGTCCTCCCCTTGCCGGGCGCCGCCCGCCGTCGGACAGCGCTCGGGGAGGAGGCTAGGAGCGGGCAGGTTGCGGGAACGTTGCACGGCCCGCGCCCAGTTCCTCGTCGAGGGAACGTACGCGGGCCAGCGCGGCCGGCCGGTCCCGCGGCGGCAGCGCCGCGGCCAGCGCCCGCCACACCGCCGGGTCCTCCGCACCCCACGGGCTGCACACCCAGTCCGACAGCAGCCCCACGTCCGCCCGCGCGATCACCGCCGCCCGCGCCTGGTCCTCGATCCGCCGCCGCAGCCGGACGATGCCAGGGGCCGACGAGGCCGGCAGCAACGGACCGGGATAGCGGGTGAGGGCGGCCGAGACGGCGCCCGCCGCCAGGTGCCGGGTCACGGCGGAGAAGTCGGCCTCCAGCGGGACGGCCGTGCGGTACGGGCGGGAGAGCAGGTTCCCGGCGCCCAGCAGGGCGCGCAGCCGGGACATCTCCGCCCGCAGGGTCACCGCCGCCACCGACTCGTCCTCGTACAGGGCGTAGGCCAGCTCCTCCCCGGACAGCCCCTCGGGGTGCTGCGCGAGCAGGGTCAGGATCTCGCTGTGCCGCCGCCCCAGCGCGATCCGCCGCCCGCCGAGCACCAGCAGCGCCTCGTCCCGGCCCAGCGCGGCGAGCGTGTCGGGGGCCGCCGCGTCCGGGGGCGGCGTCAGCAGCGCCAACTGGGCCTCGGCCGCCCGGGCCACCGCCTGGACGAAGGCCAGCGAGTGCGGGTGGGCCAGCCCATCCCCGCCGGTGATGTCCACCGCACCCAGCACCCGGCCCGTGCGCGGGTCCCGCACCGGGGCCGCCGCGCAGGTCCAGGGGTGCACGCGGCGGCTGAAGTGCTCGGCCCCGAAGACCTGGACCGGCTCCCCCAACGCGACCGCCGTACCGGGGGCGTTGGTTCCCATCGCCGTCTCCGCCCAGCGCGAGCCCGGTACGAAACCCAGCCCCTCGGCCCGCCGCAGGGTGGCCGGCTCGCCCTCCACCCAGAGCAGCCCGCCCCGCGCGTCGCACACCGCCAGCAGATGGGCCCCGTGCGCCGCGAACGCCCCCACCAGATCCCGGAACAGCGGCATCACCCGGGCCAGCGGATGCCGCTCCCGGTACGCCAGCAGTTCCGCCTCCGGCCGCTCCAGGCGGGGCGCGCACTCGGGGCTGACGCGGGCCCGGGCGCAGCGCCGCCAGGACTTCGCGATCACCGCCCGGACCGGCGGCTCCACCCGCCCGTCCCGGGTGAAGGCCTCGTGCGCCCGCCGCAGGACGTGCGTGCGCTCGACGGGGTCGGCCCCGCCCGGCAGCGCCAACGACGGATCGCCCATGTCACCCTCCCGAGGGGCCGTGCAGCCGCGGTGAGCGGAGCGCCCCCATCGTGGTGCGGGCCCGGGGCCCCGACAAGCGCCGCGTCGGCCAGTCCGTGCCGAAACCCGGCCGGGGTCAGCCGGATTCCGCCGGGTCGTCCGCGGACAGCCCGCCCGCCGTCGCGCGGGGGGTCCGGGCTTCGCGTAGGGTCCCCGTGGCCGGGAACTCACCATCGGCGTGGCGCGTTGTGCGGGTAGTGGCCGACGCAGGAGGAGGTGTCCGCAGATGTCGAGGAGCGGAAGGACCGCGGTCGTCGCGGTCGCGGCAGCCGTCGTGCTGTTCTGGCTGTTCGGATTCTGGCCGGCGCTGGCGGTCCTGATCGGGGTCCCGGTGCTGGCGTACCTGCTCCTGGACTCCTCCCAGAGGCGTCGGGTGCGGGGTATGTCGAGAAAGCGGCTCGGCCGCTGAGAGCGGCCGGAGCGGCAAGGCAAGGGGGGACGATTCACATGAACACGGCACAGGTCGCGGCAGTCAGCAGCAACGGCGTGTACTCCTTCACGAAGCCGAACCGGGAGAGCATCACCCTGCTCACCGGACTCGGCGTCGACGGGGACGTGCACGCGGGGGTCACGGTCAAGCACCGCTCGCGCGTGGCGCAGGACCCGACCCAGCCGAACCTGCGGCAGGTGCACCTGATCCAGCGGGAACTCTTCGACGAGGTAGCCGAAGCCGGTTTCAGCGTCGCGCCCGGCCAGCTCGGGGAGAACGTCACCACCGAGGGCATAGACCTGCTCGCCCTGCCGACGGGCACCCTGCTCGGCATAGGCGAGGAGGCGGTCGTGGAGGTGACCGGCCTGCGCAACCCGTGCCCGCAGATCAACGCCTTCCAGGACGGACTGCTCAAGCAGGTCGTCGGCCGGGATGCGGAGGGCCGGATCGTCCGCAAGGCCGGAATCATGGGCGTGGTCCAGCAGGGCGGCACGGTCCGTCCCGGCGACACCATCACGGTCACCCTCCCGCCGCTGCCGCACATACCGCTCGAACGGGTCTGAGCGGCCGGTGCGCGCAGGCAGCCGACGCGTGCAGACGCCCGTCGCGCGCAGACGCCCGGCCGGCCGCGGCTCCCGCGTCCGGCCGGGCGGGCCGGCTCAGTAGTAGTCGCGCATCAAGGCCGTTGCCCACTGGGGCTGGCGGACCTCGCCGCGGGGCCCGAACTCCTCCATGTACGGCTTGAGGTCGAGCACCGGGGTGCCGTCCACCGCGTCCAGGCCCTCCACGTGCACGTCCAGGCCGTCCACCTTCAGCACCCGGCACCGGGAGACGCCGAGCCGGTTGGGCCGGTTCTTGCCGCGCTGGGCGAAGATGCCGGCCAGCGGCCAGTCCCGGTTCCCGCGCGGGTGCCGGGCACCCGTCTCGATCTTCTCCACCGGAACCCGGTCGAAGTGGTAGACGACCTCCAGGTGGGAGAAGTCCTCCAGCCCGAAGAGGGCCTCCGGACCGAACTGTCCGGCATCCAGCCGGATCACGGCCCGCTCCCGCCCCCAGTCGTCGTCCACGGCCTCCGCCCGGCCGCCCACGACCGTCCCCACCGGCTTCGATTCCACCATCACCGCTCCCCGTCCGTCACTCGTGTGTCACACCGGCCGTACGGCGACGCGGTCCAGCGCCGCCAGCAGACCGGAAAGCTCGGGCAGTTCCTCCACACCGTCGCGGGGTACCGCCAGCACCTCGCCGGGCTCGTCGTCGAGCAGCACGAACGCCGCGTCGCCGGTCCGGGCCACCAGGGACCAGCCGGGCCCGTCCGCCCGGAGGGTCCGCACGCCCTCGCCGGCGAACGCCGACCGGACCCGCCCCGGCGGAGGCGCCTGCCGGGTGTACTCCACGGCCTCCCGCAGCGCCCGCGCGAGCCCCGGGTGCGCCGCGGCCGCGGCCCCGCCGTCCTCCGCCACGCGCTCGCGCCAGTCGGCCCACTCCCGGGCGATCTGGTCCGCGCCCAGCCGGCGCTGCACGGGCCCCCAGGTGTCCCCCGAGGGGGGCGCCAGCGGCACCCGCCCGGTCCCGTCCGCGCCCCGTTCCGGGTCGTGCGGCGCCGGGATGCCGGGCGTCGACACGGTCAGCTCCAGCGGCCAGCCCGCCAGCGAGAGCACGACCGACCGCTCGTCGGGCGACAGGTCGTACTCCATGCCGCAGTCCCAGGAGGCGATGGCGGCGGCCACGAGCGAGACGTCGTCCACGACGACCGTCCAGCGGGCGCCCGCCTCGTCCTGGCCGAGCACGAGCCCGTACCCCTCCGCGACGGGCGGCACGCCCAGCTGCGCGCAGGCCTCTGGGAAGTCGTCGCCGAGCAACGCCGGGAACTGCGTGGGGGTCAGCAGTACGGCGGTCAGCACGTACAGCGAGCCCCCGCCCTCATCGTCCGGCACGTGGCCTCCCGATCTTCCCGGTCGCACTCTCGTCGGCGCACCCTAACCAGCCGGTAACTCGCACGTCGAGACCCGGCGGGCAGCGAATTTCAAGCCCGCTACCTGCACGTAGAGTTGAGCCCCCGCCACAGAAAGGGAGACCGGTGCAGCGTTACGACCGGCTGAAGGAGATCCTCCGGCTCGACCCCGAGAAGGACTTCCTCGCCATCTACCGGCTCACCGCCACCTACGAATTCCCCTGGGACTTCACCCGTGCCATGGAGCTCGCGCTCTTCCGCACCTACGCGGTCCCGAGCATCGGGAGCCTGCTCGCCGAGACGGGCGAGTTCACCGAACGCCCCCAGAAGCGCTACGACGACACCGCGCTGCTCCTCGACGCGGTCGTGGAGCACGGCTTCGAGCACGACACGGCGCGGACCGCGATCCGCCGCGTCAACCAGATGCACCGCAGCTACGACATCTCCAACGACGACATGCGCTACGTTCTGTGCACCTTCGTGGTGATTCCGGCACGCTGGATCGACGCCTACGGCTGGCGTCCGCTGACCCACCACGAGCGCCGCGCCTGCGCGAACTACTACGCGACGCTCGGCAAGCACATGGGCATCAAGGACGTTCCGGGCTCCTTCGAGGAGTTCGAGGCCACCCTCGACGCCTACGAGAAGGCCCACTTCGGCTGGGACGAGGGCGCCCGCCAGGTCGCCGATTCCACCCTCGGCCTGATGGCCTCCTGGTATCCGGCGCCCCTCGCCCCCGCCGTGCGCGGCGCGAGCCTCGCCCTCCTCGACGAGCCCCTGCTGGACGCCTTCCGGTACGACCGCCCGCACCCCGGCGTCCTGCGTCTGGTCCGCGGCGCCCTGCGGCTGCGCGGCCGTGCGGTACGGCTGCTCCCTCCGCGGAGGGCCCCGCACTACGTGCGCCAGAACCCGGAGATCAAGGGCTACCCCCACGGCTACGACGTGGGCGAGCTCGGGACCTTCCCGGTACCCGGGGCGGGCGGCTGCCCCGTGCCCCATCCGCGCCGCCCCGCCGGAGCGGAGGCCCAGCCTCCCGCGTAGCCCCCGGGTCCTGCCGGATTCCGCCGCGCGGGCCGACGTACAAGAAGGGATTTCTCAGGCGCGGCGTACGGCCAGCACCAGGAAGCGGGCGTCCTCGTCGGCGTACGAGGTCATCTCCCAGCCGGAACCGGACAGCAGCGGGCCGAGGTTGTGCTCGGCCCGCAGGTCGTCCGGGGTCAGCTCGCGGCCGTGGCGGGCGGCGAGCGCGGCCCGACCGATCGGATGGAACAGCGCGAGCCGGCCGCCGGGGCGGACCACACGGGCGAGCTCGCGCAGGTTCGCCGCCGGCTCGGGCAGGTGGGCGATCAGCCCGGCGGCGAACACCGCGTCCAGGGCCCCGTCGCACAGCGGCAGCCGGGCCACGTCCGCGCGCAGCAGCGTCCCCTCGGACCCGCGGCCCGCCCGCCGGG
>NZ_JBEZWL010000113.1:0-23730 GCF_040648015.1 Streptomyces sp. NPDC029216
CACCGCCATCGCCGCCCGCCCAACGGCGAACTGTCACCGACCGAACGGACGCTGAACCGGGCACTCGCCCAGGCCCGCGCTCCCGTCGAACGAGGCGTCGCCCGCCTGAAGTCCTGGCGGATCTTCCGCCGGAGCCGCTGCAGCCCGAACCGCATGACGGACATCGCCGCCGCGGTCCTCACCCTGGAGAGGCAACACTGAAAAGGCTCAATGAGCGTTTTCAGCTTCGCCACTCCAGGGTGACACCGTGGCCCTCGTTTGAGCCCTGGAAGCTCCGAGGCTGGGCCCGCCGGGCACGGTCGATTGTCTGTGAAAAGTTGAGGGCGGTCACTTCGCTGAGGGGACGGCCCTGCGCTTCGGGGCGGAAGATGATCACGGGGAGGGCTAGAACGCATGCTCGAAGTACCATCCCTGCAAGGTTCTCCGGCCGGTCTTCCCAACCTCCGCAGTGGCGTGGTCGGACGGAGACATCCCTGCAGAGAGGGCAGAGGGCGATGAGTGTGGCTGAGAGTTGGTCGCGTGTGATGAGTCTTCTTCAGGAGCACGCGCCGGCCGATCACGCGGATCTGCCGGGGCCCGCTACGGAGCAGATGCTCGCGGCAGCCGAGGAACGGATGGGGATCTCCCTTTATGGGGACCTGCGGACGTGGCTGTTGCAGAACAGTCTGGATCTGCCGGAGGAAGACGTCGACGACGACGTGATGTGCTGCGGCTTCGACGGGTTCCCCGACGAGGGAAGCTTCTTTCTGGGCATCCGGGCGATTGAGAGGCTCTACGCGAACCGCTCCGTGTCCGGTGGATTCGACCCTCCTGACCAGCCGGACTACCCGTTCTGGCGTAACGAGTGGATCCCGTTCCTGTCGGACGAGGACGGCTGGATGGGAAAGTTCGTCGATGTGCGGGACGGGCGCGTCGGTAGATGGTTCGTGGGGGAGCCCACGGTCACGGGCGAGTACGAATCGATGGCCCAGTATTTCGACTCCGTAGCGGAGAGGCTGACGAGGATCGCCGAAGGAAGCTCCCCGGTCTGTCGGTTCACCGAAGGTCGACTTGCCTGGTCGTGAGACGGCTCCTAACTGGATGGCGGCCATTGCCGATCCGTCCTCGCCCTGGAACGGCGATGAGATTCATCAGCGCTGACGTTCCAGGGTGAGGATGGCAGCGGCGACGGCGGTCATGCGGTTGGGACTGCAGCGGGCTCTACGGAAGATTCGCCAGGACTTCAGTCGCGCGATGCTTTGTTCGACCAGTGCACGTGCTGCTGACAGGGCCCGGTTGATCGTCTGCTGGGTCGCTGTGAGGTCCTGATGAGGGAGCCGTCTGATCGGTGTGGTCACCCAGGGGCCGGCCCCGATGTAGGCGCGGTCGGCGAGGATCGGAACTCCCTGGCGTTCGCAAAGCCGGATGATGCGGTGGGTGCGGGCCGCGGTCAGGTCATGGGTGCGGCCGGGCAGCGCGGGTGAGGTCCACAGCAGCTTGCCGGTGGGATCGGCCACGACCTGCACGTTCACGCCGTGACGGCGGTGCTTCTGGGAGAAGTCGGCCCGGCTGTCGCCGACACGGTCGCACTCGGCGAGCGTCCCGTCGAGCAGGACGTAATCGAGATCGGTCTCCCGCAGGACACGCAGCAGTCCGGGCGCCCGGCGGGACAGGTGGCCGACGACGGCCGTGACGTAGGCGTGGGCGGTGCCGACGGATATCCCGAAGCCGACGGCGATCTGTGCGAGCCTGTCGTGCCGGCGTAGGTAGACCAGGCCGACGAGGCTGCGCTGGTGGGGCGGCAGCTTGCAGCGTCGGTCACCCTCACGGGTGACGATGAGCATGGATACCCACTCGACCAGGGCGTGAGGCAGGTCGAGTGCAGCGGGATGGGGAACCAACAGGGCTCCTGTGCCGATGGGTTGAGACGTCGAACACCTCCCTCAACGGCGCGGGAGCCCTGTGCGGTGCGGTCCTCATCCTGACTCGGCCAGGGTCACTCGATCAGTGGCCACTCTGAAAGAGCTCACTGACCGTCTGCCCAGCCTGGGCGGCCAGGGCGCGCGCCGTGCGCGCGAGGCGGCCGATGACCACATGCTGGTCGGGGGACAGCTTCCGCAGTGCTGTGGCGTCGAGCGTCCGGTGCGCGGCGCGCAGGGCCTCGCCGAGCCCGAGCAGGGCCTGCGCCTCTTTGGGCAGGTGATCGCGGCGGCGAGCTCACGGTCGCCGGCCTTGCGGGCGCGGGCCGCGTACTCGTCACGGGCCGCCGTGAACTCCGCCGGACGGAGCATCGCGATGATACGAAAGGCCGGGGCGCCGGAGAGCTGTGTCTCGCCGACGACGATGAACCCGAGCGGGTCAGACATCGCCCTGAGACCATTCAACACCCTCGTTGGGAGGCGCCCGGCCCGTAGTCACAGGCCGGGCTTTTCCGTCTGCGGCTGCGGCTGCGGCTGCGGCTGCGGCTGCGGCTGCGGCTGCGACGTACCGTGCCGCGGCTCGATCCTATCCCGTGCTCGATCAGCCAGTCCGGGGGCGGTGGCGCAGGCCCGGCGATGGCCCGTTCAGCGACCGAAGACCGAGGCTCAGCGACCGGAGCGCTTCGGTCGCTGAAGGGACCATCCGAAAAAGAGCAGGTCAAAGCCCTAGTAGACGACCAACAGCGACTGAAGCGACTGAAGTCCCCTATATATGACGCGCACGCGCACGCAGGAATGTCTTCATATACCTGGAGTTGAGTCGCTTCAGTCGCTGCTTTACGGTCCACACAGCCTCTGACCTGCCCATTCACCAGCGACTCAAGCAGAGCGACTCAGGCCCGGTTGAGTCGCTCTGCGCAAGGCCCCAGATGCGCACCCGATCGGCAGCCCTACTTCCTGGCCGGTTCATCGCCCCGCTGGCAACTGATTGCCTCCAGCGAAGCACCCAAATGCCATCGCTGTCTCGCCCGATCCGTGCGAATGCTGCGTGGTCACCTGGCTAGTACTCCAGCCGTAGATCGTGATCTCGCTGGCAGGGGCTGGCGGAGCTCGATTGCTGCGCGGACGGCGCCGGTACGCGGGTGGCGGTACTGGCGCAGATGGGGCGGGTCCGGGCGGTGTAGGAACGGGCGGCCGCGATGAGGCCGAAGCCCAGGCCAGCGAAGGCTAGACCGCCGAAGGCGACCATCCAGGTGATCCCGGAACTGGTGGTGAACGCTCCCCCCGACGGTTTCAGCTTCGGCAGTACTCCGGTGGCGCTGAGCGGGGCGTAGATCAGCAGGACGACTCCGTATACCGACAGGCCGACGGAGCTCAACCACGCTGGCAGCAAGGGCAGTAGGCGTGGGACTCGCCTCCCGGAGAGGATCAGGGTCCATCGGGGGAACACTTGCCCCCACGGGTACAGCAGTCCCAGCAACAGGAAAATCGCAGCCATGGCGGCCATCACGGTGACATCGATTCCCACCGATGCGAGGGCCTTTGCCAGCCCCGACTCTCCTGCGTTCGCCTCCCGCCACCCTTGCGCCGTGACGCCGATCGCATCGCCACCCAGCGTCCAGATGGTCTTGACCCCAGCCCACGGCAGAAGCCCGCACATGAGCAGGTAGACCGCGACTCGGGTTCGCTTCGACGCGACGGAGGGGCCAGGGTGGGCAAGCGGACCGTCAAAACCACCCGCGTGGTCCTGTCCGCACCGAGGGCACCTGCCTCGCAGCCGTCGGCGGTACGACATTCCGACGAGGATGAGAAGGGCGGCGCCCACCGCGCTCAACAGGTCATGCGCCAGGCTGGTGACGCTGTCCACCCCGGAGAACGACGCCAGCATCACGAAGTACGCCGGCAGACTGGCCATCCCCATCACAGAAGCCGGGACCGCCAGGATCAGGGCCGCTGCCACCATCACTCGGCCACGCCTGGCAAGCGTCCGGGTAGTGGCCAGGCAGGCCCCGGCAGCCAGGACGGCGATGGCCGCCAGCAGGAGCTGGACCGTCGGCGCATACGCGACATCCGGCGACCACGGCACGGTGGCGCCTGATGCGGCCCACGTGACCTGGACTGCGGCGAACAACACGCCCCACACCGCGGCGGCGTGCGGTGCCCACGTGGGCCAGCACCGCGACCACACCGCCCACCCCGCGTCCTGCAACGGCTGGCTGGAGCCGGCATGGGTCTGCAACTTCGTAGGAACAGCCACCGTGACCTCCGGTTCCGCATTATTGACACTCAAGATTCCCCCTGCCGCCGCACCGGTCGCATCCGCCGCGCAGACCATCCGCCTCCCTCGCGTGGGGGAGAAACGAACGGGCACTCCCGCCTGGGATCGTGATCTTCATAAGTGGAGGGCTGCCTGACGGAGGTAGTGACTGCGGCGGGCGCGGGCTTGGTGGCGTCGCCGCCAGGTGGACCAGCGCAGTCGGTGGCAGTGTCGCGGGCCGACCGGACGGTCAGCGCGGTGAACAGGCGCTGGATCTCATTGCAGGTGAGCGGGATCAGGCCGTCGGGGCTGGTCTCGTCGTCGGTCGGGGCCTGGTCGCGGCGTTCGCGGGCGGCGGTGATGGCGAGGAAGGCGTGGGCGAGCAGGGCCAGGGTGACCCAGCAGTGCCAGGAGTTGGCGTGCGCTGGAGTCTGGGCATGCAGTCCAAGACCGGTGGCTGGGCTGCCTTCGATGTCGACAACACCAGCTCGCTCGCCGGCCGGCTGCCGTTCTGCGACTTCGGCGAGGTCACCGACCCGCCGTCCGCCGACGTCACCGCGCATGTCGTGGAAATGCTCGCCTGCGAAGGCAAGCTGGATGACCCCCGCACCCGGCGTGGCATCGCCTGGCTCCTGGCCGAGCAGGAGGAGTCCGGGGCTTGGTTCGGCCGCTGGGGCGTCAACTACCTCTACGGAACCGGTGCGGTTGTCCCCGCACTCACGGCTGCCGGACTGCCTGCGGCGCACCCCGCGATCCGCCGTGCCGTCACCTGGCTGTGCTCCGTGCAGAACGACGATGGGGGCTGGGGCGAGGATGTGCGTTCCTACCGAGACGAACGGTGGGCTGGGCAAGGCACTTCCACTCCTTCCCAGAGCGCCTGGGCGCTGCTCGCCATCCTGGCGGCCGGTGAAGGAGACAGCGAGGCCGTCGAGCGGGGCGTCAGATGGCTCGTCCAAGCTCAGCACGAAGACGGAACGTGGGAGGAGCCGCACTTCACGGGCACCGGCTTCCCCGGCGACTACTCGATCAGATACCACCTCTACCGTCAGGTCTTTCCCCTGATGGCACTCGGCCGCTACCTGCACCAGGGGACGCCGGGAGAGCTCCCGTGCAAAGCGACGGACATGCCGCACTCGCCAGAGCTATAGCCAGTGCGTACGGAAACGTCCAGACGGCTTCGGCCCCGGACGGCACCAGGCCCTTGCGGGGGCACGCCTGGCCGGTCGGCGGACTGAGCGCGCCACTCCTGCCCAGCATTCACCCGGGTGAGAGCTACGGCACTGCTCCTCTATCCGCGCGCAACCGTTCACGACACTGCTCGTTGACGAGGAGTGCCCCCTGTCCCCTTCGTCCCCGTTGCCGGCCCACGCCGACTGCCGCTGCTCGGAAACCTCCCCGCGTTCGGCCGCGACCCGCTGGCGTTCCTAGAAAGTCTGCGCGACGAGTTCGGGGACGTCGTGACCTGGTCGCTCGGCCCGATGAAGATCATGTCCCTCACCCATCCCGAGCACATCGCCGAACTCCTGGGGAGCAACGAAGGACACTTCGAGAATCTCGATGCCGGCTGGGCGTTCAAACAACTGGTCGGCAAGAGCGTCATGCGCAGCCAGGGCGCTGCCTGGCGCCGCAAGCGATCCCTCGTCCAGCCCTCCGTCCGCCCCTCCCAGGTACGCCGCTACGCCACGACGATGGTCGACTGCGCCGTGGCGCTTGCCGACCGCTGGCAGGAAGGCACCCAGATCGATGTACTGCGGGAGATGGATCAGCTCTCCCAGCGGATCGTGGTCCGCAACCTCTTCGGCAACGACATCGGCGACCAGGCCCACGCACTACGAGACGCGATGTCCGTGGCCGGGCGAGAGATCGGCGCCGAGCTACGGGGCATCGGACTCTTCCTACCGCCCTGGGTGCGTACCCCCGCCCGCCGACGCCTGCTCAACGCCGTCGTGACCGTCGACGCTGAGATCGACCAACTCATCCACGCCCGACAGGCATCAGGAGAGGCAGGCGACAGCGGCGAGGACCTGCTGGACAGGCTGCTCGCAGCCCGGGACGAGGAAGGACGGCCGCTCACCGCCACTGAGGTGCGAGACGAAGCGGTGACGCTCTGGGCCGCTGGACACGAAACCACCGCAACCGCGCTGACGTGGACCTGGTACCTGCTTTCGGCATCGCCGTCCGCGCGAAGGAAGCTCGCCGCGGAACTCGACCGCGTACTCGCCGGGCGCCCTCCGACGTACGCCGACTACGAGCAGCTGACCTGGACGCAGCAGATCGTCAAGGAAGCCCTACGGCTCTACCCGCCCGCGTGGATCATTCCTCCCCGAGTGGCACGGGAAGGAGCCACCCTGGGAGCAACCCGGATCCCGGCCGGGACGACGCTCTGGTGCAGCCCGTGGGCGACACACAGAGACGCCCGCTGGTTTGCCAACCCCACAGCCTTCAGCCCCGAACGCTGGGACATACACGCCCAACGCAGTGCGCCCTCGCATGCCTGGTTCCCATTCGGAGGCGGCCACCGAGCCTGCCTCGGTGCCCGGTTCGCCCTGGTCCAGGTCACACTGGTGATCGCAACACTGGCCCAGCGCTTCCACGTAGACATCGCCCCGGGGAAAGCGGTCCCCACGGTCGGCCTACAGCTCCATCCCTCCACAACGCTGCGCGCCACACTACGAGCCCGGCCTCCTGCCCGCCTCGCTGAAGAGTGAGTGCCGTCAGGCGCGCCGCTGAGTGACTGTTGTCTTTCCGGCCTTGAGGGCGGCGTTTTCGCTGTTCAGGCATAGGGTCGGTGGTCTCGGGGAGTGGTGACATTGTTGAGTCGTCGCTCTGCTGGAGGTCGGGGATGCCGTCGGTCGTGGGGCTGCTGGAACAGCGTGAGCTGACCGCTCGCCGTCGCATGGACGAACTGCGGGAGGAGGCCGACCGAATCCAGGCCGAACTGGCCGTGGTCGAGTGGGAGTGGAACGAGTGGGTCATCGCCCGCTCGCGCGTCGGCGAGGTCCTGGCCCCGGGCGACGACGTTGCCGACCCCGATGCCCGCGAGGATCTGACGGATCGCAGTCTGCCGCCGACAACGCCCGGGTCTTCGGGGTCGGCGAAGCCGAAATCGATGGTTCCGATGTGGCGTGCGGGGCTGGCCTGGTCGGCACTGTCGGTGGACTACCAGCGGATCCTGCAGGCTCTCGCGGACCGGAACCGATTGGGTCAAGGGCCGCTGGCGTGCCAGGAGATGGCCGCCTGCTTCGGCCTGGACCCGGTGCCGGCGAAGATCGAGGCACTGCGCTCGAAGGCAAAGCGGCTGGTGGCGAGGGGTTGGCTGGTCGAGTCGTCGCCGGGCCGGTTCACGCTCGCGAAGGACGTGGCCGGGCAAACCGGCGGGTCATGAGCGTCGTCATCGACCAGTAGACCATCGCCTCCGCGCTGCTGGCGGACCGTTCGAAGTCGCGCACGAGGCGGCGGCTTCGCATCAGGCGGGCGAAAAACCGCTCCACAATCCAGCGCTTGGGCAGCACGACGAAGCCCCGCATGTCGTCACTGCGCTTGACGATGGCCAGGACCAGCGCGAGGGCGGCGAGGCAGTACTCGACAAGGCTGCCGGTGTAGCCGCCGTCGGCCCAGACCAGGGCCAGCCGGTGATGCGCGGCGGCGACTTGGGCGAGCAGGATCGGGGCTGCCGCACGGTCGCCGACATCGGCGGAGGTGACCATCACCGCGAGCAGCAGGCCGAGCGTGTCGACGACCGCGTGTCGTTTGCGGCCGTTGATCAGCTTGCCGCCGTCGAAACCGCGACTGTCGGAGCCGACGACGGCGTCCGCCTTGACCGACTGGGAGTCGATCACCCCGGCGCTCGGCTCCGGATCCCGGCCCGCCTGCTCGCGGACCCGACGGCGGAGCCGGTCGTGGAACTCCTTGACCAGGCCGTGGTCGCGCCAGCGTCGGAAAAACGCGTAGACCCGGTCCCACGGCGGGAAGTCGACCGGGATGGCCCGCCACTTCGTGCCGTTGTCGACGAGGTAGCGGATCGCGTCCAGTATCGCTCGGTGGCAGTACGCCTCCGGCTGCCCGCCCCGGCCCCGCAGCCAGCCCGGCACCGGCAGCAACGGCCGGACCACTGCCCACTCGGCGTTCGACATGTCCGTCGGATAGCGGCGCTCGCGCACGCCGTGGTCGCCGGCGTTCCCGAACCTGTGGGCCAGGCAGTCACACGCAAGGGTGGCCGAAGTGGACCCCGCCTCGGAGATGCCGTAGAAATGCGACAACAGGGTCTCCTGGGCAGCTCGTTGGCGTAGACACCCACTGAGCTACCAAGAGGCCCTGCTTCCATGCACGGCAGCCGCCACGGTCACCCAATCGAGTGAAGCAAGGAGCCGAAGCGACTGGTCCGACTGGGCTTGGTATGCGGCCGGGTGGCCGTCGGCCAGCCGACGGACGCAGGCGGTGGCCGAATTGAAGCAGAAGATGAGCGAAGCAGCGTAAAATCTGTCTTCGCACCGCATCGGTTCAGTCTGTGTCGGCCAGCCACTGGTCGATGAGCGCCTTGCCAATCGAATCGACCCGGTACGGGCCGCCGAGAGCAGCGTCCGCCAGCCGCGCGCGCAGTTCCGCGGCCGTGAACCAGCGTGCCTCCACCACTTCCACGTTGTCCACATCGATCGCATCGGAAACGGCCTCGGCGCGAAACCCGATCATCACCCCGGCCGGGAACGGCCACCCCTGGGAACCCTGGTAGGTCACCGCACCCACGGTGACGCCGGCTTCCTCCCGCACCTCGCGGCGCACCGTGTCCTCGAAGCTCTCGCCAATCTCGACGAACCCGGCCAGGGTGCTGAAGCGGTTCGGGCCGGATGCCGCATGGCGGCCGAGCAGGCAGCGCCGGGGCGTGCCCGGAAGCTCGACTAGCACGATCACGGCCGGTTCGATCCGCGGGAACAGCAGCTTCCCACAGTTCTGGCAGGTCCGCAGGTGGCCACCATTGCAGGACCGGGCCGGGCCCCCGCAGGCGCCACAAAACCGCTGATTGCGGTTCCAGTGCAGAATTCCCCGCGCGTACGCCAGCAGACCCGCTTCGTCCGGCGTGATGGTGGGAACCATCGCCCGCACGTCCAGCATCCTGTCCGCGCCGGCCAGCTCGACGGCGCTCTCCCGTTCGAGCCCGGACACATCAGCCGCGAACACCGCCCTCTCGCCTTCGAGGCCGAGCAGCACCCGGTCGCCGGCCGCGACGAGGATGTCCCTCGCCTGGGCCAAGGGCAGCCGCAACGGCGTTTCGTTTCGCACCAGGCACTGGTCCTGCCACAGGGGAATGACCTGGGTACTGGCCCTGGTCAGCAGTGCCTCGATCCAGTCCGAGTCTCCCCGCCGATCAACGACACGGTCGAGCCCCAACCCGCTGTAGTACACCGCTCCTCCTGGATCACAGTGTCCGCCTGTCCTCGACAGTAGCGGATACGTCCGCCGACACCCTCCGCAGCCAGAACTTGCCTAATTAGACAGCCCCTTGACCGCACACCCCCACAGCCCCTCTTATGGAAGGACGGCGGGGAGGTGGTCACGGTGGCCGACGGACCGAACGGCGGACGCGACGTACCGGGGACGGTGATGGCCGTGGTGCTGGCGGTGATCGTGCTCGCCCTGATGCTCTGGGGGGCGACCGCGAACGACGCCCAGCCCGGCCGGTCCGGCTGCATGGCCTCCTGCGACTTGCACTGAGCCTGCGCCTCTCGACCCTCGGCGATGGCCCTTTTGAGCGCCCCCTGGGGGACTGTCCCCGCATGGGCGAGCGCCAGGTAGACCTGAGGAGCGTGCTGCCGCACGGCTGGTCCTTGTGACCGGTCCTTCGGCAGCTGGCGCCAGGCACACCCGGTGCGGACCACGTAGAAGATCGCGTCCACGATCCGCCGACGGGGATGCTTCTCCCGCCGGCCGCCCTTCGGACCCACCCGCGCTGGCGGGAGCAACGGCTCCACCAGCGGCCACTGCTCGTCCGTCAGGTCCGACGGATACCCACCCCCAGAACGACTCACACAGGGCTCAACGACCCCGCCAGCCCCACGGCACGGCAGATCTCAAACGCGGTCTCAGGGCGACGGTCGACTGGAGCTACGATCTCTGCTCGGACGAGGAACGGCTCCTGTGGGCCCGGTCCTCGGTCTTCGCCAGCTGGTTCGGTCCCACCGCGGCCGAGGAAGTGTGCGGCGGAGACAGTCTGCCGGTCGAGAGGGTCGGCGAGGCACTCGCCGGCCTGGTGCGCAAGTCCATCCTGCTCCGCGAGGAGAAGTCGGGCGAAGCGCAGTATCGGCTGCTCGACACACTCGCCCAGTGGGGACGGGAGCGCTCGGCGAAGACCGGCCGCCAGTCCGAGTTCGCCCGGCGGCACCGCGACTGGTATCTGGCTCTGGCCGGGCGAATGGACAAGGAGTGGTTCGGCCCCGATCAGCTGCGTTGGTCACGAGGCATGCGCGTGGTCCGCGCCGATCTGCGTGCCGCCCTCGAGTACTCCCTGTCCACTCCCGGCGAGAGTCGGCCAGGCCTGCAGATCGTTGCCGCGATGGATCCGTGCTGGGTCGCGTCCGGTCCCGTGGGGGAGGGGCGCTACTGGCTGGAACGGGCCCTCGCAGTCGACACCGAACCGTCCATCCCACGGGCAGGTGCCCTGAGGGCTCTCGGACACCTGGCCTCCATCCAGGGGGATCAAGCGGCGTCGGCTTCTGCCCAGCAGGAGTGCAGAGTCCTCGCGGAGCGCTTTGCGGACCGGTCGCTGGAGGCGAGCTCGACGGCCAGTCAAGGACTGGTCGCGCTGAGTTCGGGCGACCTCGGTACGGCGGTCGCGCTGGGCGACGAGGCCCTGCGTTGCCTCGGTGACGTGGACGAGACGCACCTGGACGAGGTGATGGCCAGGGTGCAGGCGCTGCTCCTCCTGGCCCTCTCCAAGGACCAGCCCGGAGAGTTCGACCAGGCGGCAGCAGCCGCTGAGGAGGCACGGAGCCACTGCGTGAACCATGGCGAGCAGTGGTTCCTCTCCTGGGCGCTCATCGCACTCGGCTTCGCCGAGCTCGGTCGGGCCCGCCCGGCCGCGGCGGCCGACTGCGGGCTTGGAGTCCTCCGGATCGCACGGGGCTTCAGCGATGTCACTGGTACGGGCCTGGCCACCTTGATCCTCGCTGGGGCGAGCATCGTCCGGGGCGACAACGAGCGCGGTGCCGTTCTCCTCGGCATCACCGGTCGGCTGGGGGAGACCGCGGTGCTGCTCGGGGCCATCGCCTTCTATGACAATGCGACGAAGCCGCTCGGGAAGATGGCCCGCAAGGGCATGGGCGAGGATGCGTTCGAATCCGCCGTCTCCCGCGGGCGCCACCTCGGGATGGACCAAGCAGTCGACTATGCCCTCGGCGTGCCCACCGGAGACGAAGCATCCGCGCCGAGCGCGCCTGCTCCGCCGGGCAAGGACCTGGTGAGCAGCCGCGAGTGGGAGGTCGCCAGGCTGGTCGCGCAGGGTATGTCGAACAAGGAGATCGCTGACGCCTTGGTCATTTCACAGCGCACTGCCGAGGGACACGTCCAGAAGATCCTCGTCAAGCTCGGGTTCCGGTCCCGCACGCAGGTCGCTGCCTGGGTGGCCGGTCACTCGGATGCATGGGCGCCCTGCGTGGCGGCTCCGCGGCCGGGAGGCCGGTACGCGGAACACTCGCCGGGCCGCGTCAGCCGGCATCCCCGCGTCGACCGAGGTGGAGGTCCTCGCCCCGCGGCAGGCCGGAGCGGCTGGTGCGGACCCAGGCGGTGAAGGCTTCGATGCCGTTGATGAGGGTCTCGAAGCGCACGGAGTGGTAGAGGTCGAAGCCGTGCTGGGCGCCCGGGAGTTCGGCGTAGACGACGGGGCTCCGCGAGGTGCGGCGGATTCCCTCGACGAAGGGAAGGATCACGTCCAGGGGGGCGACGGTGTCGTGGTCGCCGTGCGCGACGAAGTAGGGCGGGGCGTCGGGCCTGAGGTGTCCCAGAGGGGATGACTCGGGGCCCTGGCCGAAGTACTGGCCCAGGTAGCCGTTCAGGACGATGACGGCGGTGACCGAGGTGTCGGCGTCCTCGAAGCCAGGCTGGAAGGCCGGGTCGTTGGGGGTCAGGCCGGCGATGGCCGCCATGTGGCCGCCGGCCGAGGATCCTGCGGCGAAGATCATCGTGGGGTCGGCGCCGTACTCGGGGGCGTGTTCGCGGGCCCAGGCGATCACCCTCTTGTAGTCGATGAGGTGCTCGGGGTGCCGGACGGCCGGCCTGAGCCGGTAGTTCGCGCTGATGCAGACCCAGCCCTGGCTTGCCAGCCGGTAGATCAGGGGGAGTGCCTGGCTGTCCTTGTGGCCCATGGAGTAGAAGCCGCCGTGCAGGTGGATCAGGATCGGGGCGCCGGCGGGGCGCGAGCGGTGGCAGTACACGTCGAGCAGGTTCCGCTTGCCGGCGTCGCCGTAGGCGAGGTTCTTCATGTGCTCGACGTCCCGGCGGCGGGTGAAGAACGGCCGGAACAGGATGCGGCCGAGCGGCAGGCCCCGGCGCAGCCCGGCTTCCAATGCAGGGTCGATGTCGCTGCGCCAGCCGGCGCCCAGGCCCTCGTCCAGGGCCCGTTCGACCGCCGGTCCGGCCCGCAGCGCCCGCCGGGCGATGATCCCGAGCCCGGGCAGCATCAGCAGGGCCAGCGCGAACACCGCCCAGCCGCCCGGCGAGTCGACGTCGCCCTGGGCGAAGGCCAGCACCGTCGCCGGGAGCAGGAAGCAGACCCCCGCGAGCGGCACCTCGTTGAGGAGCACGGTCAGCAGGAAGCTGACCAGGCCCAGCGGATGGGGCCGGGTCACCGGCCGGATCGCCAGCAGCGTCGCCACGGCGGCGATCATCACGGCTGTCAGGTAACCGACCGGCATGTCGAGCCTCCTTGGTTACCACAACTGTGGTACCACGGATGGGGTAAAGTCAAGGAGTGAACCAGGAGAGACGAGAGCGCCTGCAGGACGCGGGCATCGAGGTGCTGGCCGAGGTCGGCAGCCGAGGGCTGACCCATCGCGCGGTGGACGCCGCCGCGGACGTCCCCGAGGGCACGGCCAAGAACTACTTCCCCACCCGGGACGCCCTGCTCCGAGCCATCGCCGAACGCTGCGTCGAGCTCTACCGCCGGATCCCCGTCCAGGCACCCACCGACCGGCAGGGCCTGAAGGTCATGATTCGCACGCTCCTGGAGAACGTCGCCGGGCCGGGCCGCTCCCGCATGCTCGCCATCCACGAACTCCAGTGCGAAGCCACCAGGAAACCGTGGCTGGCGGCCGTCCTCGACACCGTCACCGCTGCTGACTTCGCCGCCTTCGAGGCCGCGCACCGCGCCGCAGGCCTCCCGGCCACCCCGCAACGCGCCGCCGCGGCGACCCTCGCCCTGCACGCCGCGATCCCGTACCTGCTGGCCTCGGGCCCCGAAACCCTGGCCGCCATCGGCCTGCACGACCTCGACGCCTTCGTCACCGACCTCCTGGACAGCCTCTACGGACCGCCCCCGGCCACCTGACCTCCACGGGACCGGAAGTCGGATGCGGCACGGCCGCTCCGGGACTGGGGAGACGTTGGGGAAGACGCCGTCGGCTGCCGGGTCGTCGGGCGCCCGGCCGCGCGTTGACGACCGGCATGGGCAACTGCTCGGCGACCGCAACCCGCAACAGCTCCGCGCGGCCGTCCATCCCCTGGCCACCGCAGCCGGCGAGCGCGAGCCGCTGAGATTCGCCGGTGTGCTCCGCCGCCAGCCGATGTCCGAGTCCCTCACCCGAGCACTCTCCAGCCAGGACAGGGCCTTAAGTGACTGTTGTCTTTCCGGCCTTGAGGGCGGCGTTTTCGCTGTTCAGGCATAAGGTCGGTGGTCTCGGGGAGTGGTGACATTGTTGAGTCGTCGCTCTGCTGGAGGTCGGGGATGCCGTCGGTCGTGGGGCTGCTGGAACAGCGTGAGCTGACCGCTCGCCGTCGCATGGACGAACTGCGGAAGGAGGCCGACCGAATCCAGGCCGAACTGGCCGTGGTCGAGCGGGAGTGGAACGAGTGGGTCATCGCCCGCTCGCGCGTCGGCGAGGTCCTGGCCCCGGGCGACGACGTTGCCGACCCCGATGCCCGCGAGGATCTGACGGATCGCAGTCAGCCGCCGACAACGCCGCCACGGTCACCCGATCGAGACTCCGGTTCGACCGCCACGCCTCAAGATCGGAACGATAACAGCCACTGAGCCGTTTTACGGTAGTGCGGAAGTAGCCGCATCACCGCAGCCCCGCCACATCACCGACCCGGCTGCGCGAACTGTCGTGAAGGTCTCCCGAGGTGACCGGCTGTAGGAAGACGGGCTTCCAGGGAGATCGGAAGTCCAGCCCGTGGCTTTGTCAGCGAGTTGCGACAGCGCCTGTAGCTCAGCCTCGAGAAGCACCCTCTTCCAAGGGAGAGTGATGTCGCTGTCAGAGTCGCCGGCGCCTTGGTCCGTCTCTTCGGGCTGCCCGTCAGCCGCGTAGCCGACCTCACCGGCGAAGCGTTCACCAGGGACGAGACGGGCGCCTACCTCACCATCAGCACAGCCCGTCCTCTTGCCGCCCCGCCTGGCCGCCCTCGTCGAGGAACTCGTCCACATCCTGAGAAATTGTCAAGACTTGTGGATCAGTCTGAGTAGGGCTGCGCCTAGCTTGCTTCCTTGCGTGGGAGTTCACTGGCCGGTAGACAGACCGGCATGTTCGAGACGCTGATAAATCGTATGAGCCTGTCGCGGAGCGCGTCCATTACCGACGTCGTCGCCGCAGTGCACCTGATGCCGTACGGGCGGCCAAAGGTCCGGAGTGCCGAGGGGGCACTTGCCGAGTGGCGGGGGACCTGTTCCACGAAGCACGCCTTGCTGGCCGCGTTGATGGCTGAGCGGTGGCCCGAGACAGAGCCGCGATTGGTCCATCGCGTCTACCGGTGCACGCCCGGGCAGGCCACGCGAAGCTATGGTCCGCAGGTCGCCGGTGCAGTTCCTCTGGAGGGCTTGTGGGACGTTCACCGTTACCTGACGGTTGGCATCGGCTCGCGTCGGATCACGATTGACATCACATTTCCCACAGGTCCGAGTTGGGACGGGGCCAACTCCATGCGACTGGCTTGCGGGCCTGGAACCGACCATGTCGTTGCCGTCAACGCGGACGCGGACGCGGAGAAACGGGCACTGGAGGAGGCCTGGTGTGACCCTGCCGTCCGGGAGCCGTTCATCGCGGCTCTCGCCAGCAAGTGACCGACTGTGAAGCGCCTTCCCGTGGACGGCACACGTCAGATCATGCCGCGACCTCGCCGCCTTCAATGAGGACACCGTTCTCGAAGCGGGCGCCGGATCGGACGAGGGCGACGAGGTGGGGTGCGGTGACCGCGCGCCAGCGGGCCTGGGCGGACTCGACGAGCTGAAGACCATCGCGAGGGCGGCGGCGGGGCTGCCGGCCCCGCGGGTGACCTTGGTCCGCAGCTTGACCGTGCTGAAGGTCGACTCGATGGGGTTCGTGGTCCGTAGGTGGATCCAGTGTTCGGCGGGGAAGTCGTAGAACGCCAGCAGCTCGTCGGCCTCGCCGGTGATCTTCGCTGTGGCCTTGGGCCACTTCGCGCCGTACGTCGTCTCGAACGCGGTGACCGCCTTCTTCGCTCCGGGCTGCGCGGATTTCGGCAGTGCGTTCGTGACATTGCGGGTTTTGTGAACCCAGCACCGCTGGTGCCTGGCCTGCGGAAACACCTCCGCCAGCGCCTTCCACAGGCCCATCGCCGCCCAGGATTCGGTGGACTCCCGCAGGCCCTCGGCGATCGCGATGAGTTCCTTGGTGCCGTCCACGCGGACGCCCATCAAGACCAGCAGGCAGGAATGGGTCTGGGACAGGCGGATCTTGGGGTGGATGCCGTCGGCCCACACGTAGACGTAATCGGATCCGGCCAGGTCACGGCGCTGGAAGGCGGCATGGTCCTCGGTCCACTGCCTCGTCAGCCGGGTCACCGTCGCCGGTGACAGGCCGGCCGTGCTGCCCAGGAACTGCTCGAGTGCGGGCACGAAGTCGCCCGAGGACAGGCCGTGGAGATAGAGCAGGGGCAAGACCTCGCTCACCTTCGGGGACTTCCGGCACCACGGCGCCAGGATCTTCGAGGAGAACCGCTCACGCTCCCCGGTCCCGGCGTCGACGCGCTTGTCGTTCACGCGCGGCGCGGCCACCTCGACCGGTCCCGCGGCCGTGGCAACCGACCGGGGCAGGTGACGGCCGTTGCGGACCACTAGCCGACGCCCGGCCTCGTCCCGCTCGCTGGCGAGTTCGGCTATGTACTGCTCGACCTCGGCCTCAAGGGCGGCGGCCAGCATCCGCCTCGCGCCTTCCCGGACGATCTCGTCGATCAGAGAAGTACCGCTCTCGGTGGTGCCGTCTTCGTTGACTACGCTGAGCACGGGCGTGCCTTCCCAGCCCGCGCTACAACGCGGGCCTACTCGGTGACCTTGAGTCGATCACCCGGGAAGGTACGCCCCCCACATCCCACGAGGCACCCCACCCCGGGCCGATCCACAGGTTCCGAGCAGCTCCGTCATCCTCCGCCGCCACCCCACAGCCGTGGGGCCCGCACCGGACTCGGACCCCGGATACCTCTTCACCGGCAAGACGCCCGGCCGCCCCCGCAGCGCCAACGCGATCCGCGGCCGGCTCACCGAACACGGCCTTGGAACCCTCGCAGCCAGAAACTCCGCGATGGCCGCGCTGATGACAGACCTGCCACCCCAGATCGTCAGCGATCTCCTGGGCTTCTCACCCGACACCACCACCCAGTGGGCCGCCTACCTCCAAGACAGCTGGGCGCACTACCTCGCCGCACGGTCACACCCGGAGCCGCTGTGACCCCCAGCGCCCGGACGCAATCGCTCCAGGATTCGGGCAGCGATGCTGCTCCTGCGCCAGCCCGGGCACAAACGGCGAACACACAGCCGGCCGGTACCGAGCGCGGCCACCCGTCCGCGAACGCGGGCCGGCACGGAGCGGTCGCCCATGGCAGGGCAGAGCGGGCGGGCCGCCTGTTCTGGTCAGGCGCTGTGGCGGAGGATCGCCTGCCACTGCTCGCCACTGCAGGCATCCCCCGGACCGTCCGCGCTGCCGGCCGCTTCGACCGGCTGGACGACGGCCAGGCCCGTCACACCGGCCGGGCCGGACAGTTCGACCACGCGGTGGTCGAGACTGCCGGTGATCATCACCGCCAGCAGCCCGAGATACTCACGCTGCATCTGCGAGCTGAAACCTTCCTCCCCCGGCCCAGCCACCAACGCCTCATGCCCCTGGGCAAGGAGGCCGCAGGTGGCCTGCACCGCCCGGACAACGGCCTCGAACCGCGCCGCGGAAAGCCGGGCGCGCGCCATTTCCAAGTACAGGCCCAGGGCATCAGATCCGTCAGCGTCGTCCCGGCCGCCTAAATGACTTTCGATCACGAGCATCAGCCTTCCCGACCCGCGTGCGTCCACGCCAGCCTACGCAGCACCTCCCGGGCCCAAGAGGCAAACACCCCTGCCCACCCGGCGCGGTGGTGGAAGCCGGCCCCGCGCATGTGGCGGTTCGCCACGCCGAGCCGCGCGGTGGAGCCATCCGCGCGCCGTGTCCGGGCCGGGTCCTACAACACGGTTCGGAAAGCGGGTGACCTGGCACGCTGCCTTGTCGTTGGGCACTGCATGAAGCACAGCCTGTCCAACCGCCGCCCTGCCGCCGTGCTGACCGCTCTCGTCGCGCTGGCGCTGCCTGTCGTGGCCGCCGGCCCCGCCCAGGCCGTGACCCGCGACGTCCACGTCTCCTACATTTACGAAGACAGTCTGGGAGACGTCACGTACGACATCCGGTTCAACGGCACCGTGAAATCCAACGGCCCGACCGGCTACATCATCGACGGTGACTTCGACGGCTACTGCGCCCCCGGAGCCCTCACCACGCAGTACGCGACACTCGCCTACCACGGCGCCGGAGACGCCTGGGGATACAAAACCCGCAGCTGCGATGAGCTGCCCGAGCACTTCCACTTCACCGGAACCCGCAAGCGCGGCGCGAAAATCGAACTCCAGGTAGGCGCCACCAGCGGCATCGCGAATACATACCGATACGGCACCAAGATGAGCTACGACATCGACGCCAACTGAACCCACTGCCCGGGCCATTGAGGCGGAGCGGACCAGTCCGCGGCCGACGGCTCGCTCCCCACTCCGTTCAGACACGGATCAAGTGGGGCGACGAGTAGGGGTGGTCGTTTCCAAGAATCGCCATCAGCGGCTCCCCCACGCCGAGGTAAACCGCACTCCTTCGAAAGCGTGGCCGGGGCCGGCCGCGGCAAGGTGCTCGCCGACCTGCCGGGAGACGTCCGGGCGCAGGGGTACGGTCCGGCCGACGGCGCGCAGCCGGCCACCGGTGTCGTAGCGGCCGAGGACGAGGAGCTGCGGACGAGTCAGGGTGCCCGTGACAGCGCCGATGATCGCCTCGGTGCTGTCCCGCCGTCACTGGTGAAGTAGCGGTATTGCTTACCTGCGCAATTCTTCCTACCTGTGGTCAGACACAGCTTGCCCTGCCTGCAGCCGGAGCGTGTCCTTGGAGGGCTTCGGTGCTCGTCTCGTGGCTATGGCCCCGTCGATTCGCCGAGGCCAGGACCCAGGGTTGGGGCTGCTGGGCCCTGGAACGTTGACGCGCGGCCACGCGACGACCCTCAGCGTTCTGATCCGGTACCGGCGACGCGCAATCGAGCGTCACAAGCCTACGAGGGCGACCAGCTGGTACATCCCTGTGGTTGGCAGGTTGGGGTTTGCGGCTGCGGTGGCCGCGACAGATTCCGACGGATCAGCCAGCAGCCGCGTCAGGTCCTCGGCCGGAAGCCTGGGATGGGTCGCGATGGCGCGGCGCACCATGTGGTCGGGGTCAGCTGCTAGGCGGCGCGCGAGTTCCACGGGCAGGTCGGGGTCGCGCGGGGCCAACTGCCTCATTCTCGGGTCGCTGTCCTTGGCCAGACGTCGAAGTACGTCCGCCGGAAGAGGGAAGTCATCGGCCGGACGCCACCGGACCCTCTTGCCCGGACGATAGGTTCGGTCGATGCGCTCAGCGGTCTCGGGATCGATCGGGTCTCCGGAATGGAGAGCCATCGTGGTGCGGACGCTGCTCTCCTCGTCGTCGAGCAGTCGGGCAACGAGCGGCGGTGGGAGCTGGTCGGACATCGCTGCCGAGGCGCGGAAGCAGGCGTATGGCGAGTCCACGTACGGCAGGGGGTCGGTCGTCACCCATGACAGGCGCAGTGATCGGAGCTCCGCGCGGGCTATCTCGCCCATGAGTTCCCGTTCGAGAGTGTCGTCGTCCAGGGCCTCGTGGTTCGCGAGCCAGTCCAGTGGGGGGACGTCGGACAGGATCCGTGCATGGATCGCGGCTCGAGTCGGCTCCGGGGTGTCCTGACGGGCGAAGACACGGAGCGCGACGCGCAGGTTGGGATCCTGGGCGAGCTTGTCGCGCAGTGCCGCTGGGAGGTCGGGGTGTTCCGCGAGTTCCTCGCGGACCTCATCGTTCGGATCCTCGGCCAGCCGGCGGGCGGTGGCGGTGTCCAGCGTGCAGTGGCGTACCGCCCCGGCGCGCGTGACCGGGTCGGCCAGCAGCTGCGGAACCAGGTCTGCTGGCGGAACCGGATGGGGAATCCGGCGGAAGTAGGTCGCACAGGCCCCTGCTCGTACTGAGTCGTCGGGATCTGTCAGCAGCAGTCGGCGCACCGGTTCCGGGGCCGTCGTCCACCATTGGGCAAGCGTCGCCCGGACCTTCGGGTCCGCGTCCGCCGCCAGCCGGGCCCGCAGGTCTGCCGGCACGTGATCGCTCTCCGCCAAGTGTTCGCGAACCTGCGGGTCAGCGTCGCCGAGCAGCCGTTCGAACAGCCCTCGCGGTGCGCCGTCCGCAGCAACGGCTACAGCCCTGCGAATTGCGGGATCTGGGTGCTCGGCGAGCATCATCCGGAAGACTTGTGGGAGGCTGCGGTTAAGGGCGAGCGAGTGTGTGAGCCAGTGATCGTCTGTGGCCATGATCTCGGCGATCACGTCATCGCTCAGGTCAGGCCGCTCGGCCACCCTGCCAAAGCCCTTGCGATAGCCAAGGAGGCGGCGCACGAGCTCGGACGGCAGGGAAGGGTTTTCCGCCAGCCCGTCCACCACCTTGTCGAGATGCACCGGCGGCGGTATGGCGTCCGACATGGCAAGCGTCCCTTCTGCCTCGGTGATCCGACCACCGAGTTTCTCACGCGCGTTCGTTGGGGAATCGGGCGATCATCACAGGCACTTCCTTAGTTGCGCTGTCGCGGCGGCGCGTGACAAGCCCAGACCAGCTGCAGGAGCCTTCAACTTTCCGCCGTAACGAGCCGGAGCAGGGGTGCCACTCGAGCCGTGAATAGACCGCAGCCCAGCAGCGTTCTACGGGGCCGCCAGATAGTGGGACCAGCTTTCGCTGACGAGCTGTGCCCAGCGGTTGGCGGTGTGGGGCTGGATGCCGAACAGGTCTGCCATCACGATCGGGGGGATGTCGGCGATGGCTTCGATCATGGCGGTGTTGCGGGCTGCTCGGGCCGGTAGACCGTGGCGCCGGAGTGTGTCCGCAAGGCCCAGAGGGTTACGGGGACAGCCGGGGCTCTGTCCCGGAAGCAGATAGGAGAGTTCGTCTGCAAGTTGTCGTCGGTGTGCCGAGGTGCCGCTGAGGTGGTCGATCTGTTCCTCGATGAGGCGACTCAGGGTGGGCGGAAGGATCACCGGGCGGCGAGGCGGACGGCGCCGCGAGCGCGGGTGGCGGCCCGGCGCTGCAACGCTTCGAAGGACAACCGGCGGCCTGCCTCGGCGTCGCAGACGACAGTTCGACATCGAGGACCAGGCCGTGCGGCAACTGCGCCTCGGCGGCCGCCACCAGGTCCGGCCACCGGTCCTGGACCAGCGCCCCGCGGCACGTCTGCACCAGCACCGTGCCGCCCGGGCCAGCCCGCGGTGAACAGCAGCGCCCGGTGACCGTCCAGCTTCTGCTCGTACGCCACCCCCGCCCGCAGTGTCGCCGGGCATGGCCCCCCAGGTGCTGTGTCGAGCGCTCGTGGAGATCAGTCCCAAGTAGACCGGTCTGCCAAAGCGGAGTTCGGCGCCGCAGGTTGCGTCAGAAGTGGCAGACGCCGAAATCTCGCACCGTGTCGGGCAGAGCAGGGCCGTGCTGCAGACCCATGCCGCCGCGGACCACGTGCAGCGACTCGATGAGATTTGATGTCACCTGCGTGTGCGATTGCTGTTGGGTGTGGCTCTTCTGCAGGGACGTCTTGATCAGGTGGGTTCGCTGAAGGGTGTGCGTGGGCCGGTGGATCGAGGCTCCGGGTGACGGGCGGCGCCCCGATGGTGTCGGTGTCCGGGCCTAATGGCATGGTCGTCGACTATGGACGAGTGGTTTTTGCAGGCAGGTAGCGGGGCGCGATTCGATTGGGGACCCGTCGGCGCGCAACGGCTCGCGGCGGGTGTCGCGTGTGTGGTGGTCGTCGACGTACTGTCGTTCACGACCTCGGTGTCGGTGGCGGCGGAGTCCGGGACGCGGGTCTTCCCCTATGCCTGGCGGGATGAGTCCGCGGCGAAGTTCGCTGATGAGATGGATGCACGGCTGGCCGTCGGGCGGCGGATGGCCACGCCGGACTCGCCATGGTCACTGTCGCCGGCGTCGCTGAGGAGTGCTCCGTTCGCCCCGCGCCTGGTCCTGCCTTCTCCCAACGGTTCCTCGATCGCCGCCGCGGCCGGCGACTCAGTGGTAGTTGCGGGTTGCCTGCGCAACGCAACGGCGGTGGGCAACTGGCTCGCGCGACAGGGTTATGGAGCTCTCGACCGTCCGGTTGCCGTAATCGCCTCGGGCGAGCGATGGCCCGACGGCAGTCTGCGTCCCGCGCTGGAGGACCTGCTCGGTGCCGGTGCGATCCTCGCTGCGCTGCGGAAGCAGGGCGTGGACTCCTTGTCGCCCGAGGCAGCCGCCGCGGCCGCCTGCTTCGAGGCAACGCCGGATGTCATGGCCGCGGTCACCGCCAGCGCATCCGGCCGGGAACTCTCCGATGGCGGCTTCGCCGGTGACGTGGACATCGCAGCCGAACTGGACGTTAGCGACGTCGTTCCGGTCCTCACCGACCGGGCGTTCACGGCAGCAGGATGATTGCTTCCTGACCAGCCCACTTGTCGGCGTACATCCGAGCGTGGCTCTGGCAAGATTTTTTTCGTAACCGGAGATCATCTCGGTGACACGGTCACAATGGACGCCCTGCCGCCTGAGAAGCACAGCCTGACCCTGCGCATGCCCGTCAACGGGTTCCGGGCCTGACCAGCCCCCGGCACAAACGGGGTTGCACCGGGGCACCCTGCCCTGACCGGAGGCGATGCGCGGCCGCAGCCAACCCTACGCCCTGGCCGCCCTGCCCCGCGCGAGCTGCGCGCAGCGCAGGCCGCCGCCCGCGTGCCGCTCCGGGACCGGGTTGAACGCGTCCCCGTGCTCGATGCACCAGGACACCGGGACCAGGCCGCCGCAGTCGTACCGGCGGCACGCGCACTCCTCGCCGGACCTCGCGTGCGGGACCCCGTGGCGGACCACCCCGCCCGCCGGCCGCTGCGAGGCGGTGCCCCGCAGGCAGGCCGGTCAGGTCAGCGTGAGCCGTAGGCCCGCGACCCGGAGCGGAACCGGTGGGTCACCCGGACCTCGCCGAGCACCGCGAGCGGGCCCGCGCCAGGCGCGGCGTCTGCTCCGTCCGGCCGCCGGTCCGGGTAAGTGACCCGGACCGTGCGGCAGGCCGCGCTCCTGTCCGGTGGTCGGCACGCCGATCCGGACTGAGCGCAGCCAGGTCGGGCTACCGGTGGATGACCACGCAGGGGACCGCGGCCTGGCTGGGTGGGGTCGGGTGGGTTCCTCCGACGAGGAGGGCCAGGAGGACGGCGATGGCTTCGTTGCGCAGGACGTGGGCGGCCTGCTGGAGCTTGTGGGGGTCGGGGGTGGGCGGGGAGAGGGCGACGTATTCGGGTTCCGGTCCGGTGCGGATGGGGACCGCGGCGCACACAGTGCCGAAGGCGTACTCCTGCAGGTCCAGGAGGGGTTCGCCGGGGTGTCGGGGGTCGACTTCTGTGAAGAGGATGTCGGGGCTGGTGATGGTGTGGGGGGTGAAGGCTTCCATACGGTGGCGGTGGAGGTGTTCGCGGCGTTCGTCGTCCTCGAGCTGGGCCAGGAGGGCTTTGCCGACGGCTGAGGCGTGGGCGGCTTCGCGGAAGTCGACCCATTCGTGGACGGCGGGGGCGGTGGGGCTGTCGGCGTACTGGGTGATGGAGACCTCGCCGTCGGTGTAGCTGGCGACGTAGACGGCAGCGCCGACCTCGTCCCGCAGAAACGCGAGGGTCTCGCGCAGCAACGCCCCGCCCCTGCGGCCGGTCTCGGCAAGTTCCCCAGGGTGCGCTCGGCGGCGGCCGTGACCGGGTCGCGGGCGTAGATGTCGGTCATGCCGGAGGCCACGGTGATGTGCCGGGTGGCCGCCAGGAGGATCGCGGCCTGC